>JAYVVW010000221.1:0-10571 GCA_043786595.1 Sphingomonadales bacterium
GCGCTGCTGAAATCATAATCGACGTGGAAGATCAGCTTTGAATCGGCACCAAGCGTCTGTGTGTAGGTTGTACCCACCGCAATCGAATAAGACGAAACGCCGCTTGGCCGACGTCCGCTGAGATTGGTTGGTACAACGCCGTTGGTTGCCGGATTGAATGCAGACCCGCCAGTGAAAATGTTGAGCTTTGGCTTGAGATAGGTCAGTGCGGCGGTGAAGTTCAATGCCTTGACCGGCGTCAGGCTCGTTTCAATTTCAAGGCCGCTGGTGGTTTCTTTTTCAGCATTGCCAAGGACGAACCCGGTGCCCTGGAAAATGTTGCTCTGGAAACCTTTGATCGTCTGCTTGAACAGCGCGATGTTGAAATCAAAGCCGGGCAGATTGCCCTTGAAACCAATTTCATAGACGCTGGCATCTTCAGGCCCGGCGAAGCGCGTGCCGGTTGTCAGATTGGTTGTTGCCAATCCGGCGGTCCGGATTGGTGATGCAGCCGGTGCCGGTGACTGTGCAGGCGAACCGGGAATGAAGTTTGCAGGTGTTGGACGGCTGTCGGTCGAAAGGTTGAACGACGTGGCCTTGAACCCCGTTGCGTAGGTTGCGTAGGTGTTGAAACGCGGGCTGATCTTATAGGCAACACGGAGCGTGTATGACAGATCCTTGTCATGCGTCTTGCCGCTTTCCACCGCGTTCGGGAAGTTCAGGAACGGCGGCAGGAATTGCAGCGGACGAAAGGCCAGAAACGGGTTACAGGATCCCGGAACAAAGTTTGCTGGGCAGACGACGGTGCGTGGAAACAAGGTCGTCCCATCTGGCAGCAAAACAGATGCCGGAACACCCGCGTTCGCGCCGGCGCGCACAAGGTCTAGCCCCGAAAACACATCGGTGCTGACGTTGTTGGTTCTCACTGCCTTGCGGTCGTCGGTATAGTTGAAGCCTGCGGTAAGCGTCAGCCCGTCAAATGGCTCCAAATCACCTTGGCCAAAGACCGAAATCGCGCGATCCTTATAGCCATATTTTTCAAAACGGCCTTGACCTTGCGATCCAAAAGCACCCGCTGGCGTACCGGGCAGCAAAAGGCGCAGAGTCGGTTCGAGTCCGCTATAGTTGCCGCCGCTGAGCAGGTTTGCATAACCACGGAAATCACGTCCGAACGTCAACGCGGTATCGAGCTTGATATCTTCCTTGAAATAGAAACCGCCGAGCAAGAAGTTGAACGCGCCATCCAAATCCGAAGCAACGCGCAATTCCTGCGTGTAGGTGTTGATCTTGGTATTGGCACTGTTACGGCCAATCAGATCGGCGCTGGTGAAATCGGAATCCTGATTGGTAAAGCTTTTGACCGCGCGGTAGGCGCTGATGCTGGTCAACGCGATCTGATCGGAAAGGTCATAGTTGATCTGCCCCGAAACGCCGTAATTCTTGATCTTGTTAACCGATTCGAAATTGTTGAAGCTATCCTGCGAAAACCGGTTGTTCGAATTGATCCGGCCACCAAGCGCGCGGACGGCGTTGCCGGTGGGACCATCAAAAATGTTGACGACGGTGCAGCAGACTTCGTCGATATCGTCATAATCGGCGATCAGTCGGAACTTGAGGCCGTCATTTGGTTGAAACAGCAATTGGCCGCGCACGCCGTAACGATTGCGATCATTGACGTCTGTATTAAGGTTGAGATCGCGGCCGAAGCCATCGCGCTTGTTATAATTGCCGCCGAGGCTGAACGCGACGGTTTCGGAAATCGGGCCAGTGATGTCGCCCTTCACAACGATTGTGTTATAATTGCCGTAGCTTGCCTCAACGGTGCCACCGAAATCAAATTTAGGCGCAGCGGTAATGATGCTGATGATCCCTGCCGACGCGTTTTTGCCGAACAGTGTCGATTGCGGGCCGCGCAGCACTTCGATGCGATCGATATTGGGAAGATCGCCAATCTGTGCGGCCGAGCGTGAGCGGTAAACCCCGTCGATAAACACGCCGACTGCGGGTTCGATCCCGGCGTTGTTCGCGCCGTTGCCAAAACCGCGGATGATGAAGTTGGTGTTCGCCGAGCTTTGCAGCTGGCCCACTTTGAGCGACGGAACGAGCGTTTGCAAATCGATGAGATCGCGGATTTGCGACTGTTCGATCTGCGCCTTGCTGGCAACGGCAACCGAAATCGGCGTATCTTGCAGCGTCTGCGAGCGCTTGCTCGCGGTCACGACAATTTCATTGCTTTCTTCAACGGCCGCATCATCGGCGGGCGGCGTTGCGGCAGGTGGGGTTTGGGCCAGCGCTGGATTGGCAATGATCATCGCAAGCGCGGTCGCGCTCAGCAGGTTCAATTTTTTCATGTCAGTCTCCCGATTTAAGTTGGTGCATCGTTGCACTCTTGCTTTTGTTGCGGGGGCATTGGCCATAGTTAACATCAGCGTCAACGGTTGGCGCTTCGGATAGCGGGTTCAAGTGTCGATTGCCCGAAACTGATGCAAAAATATCGCAGTTTGGCATCGCGATCAACCTCCACTTCGTCACCCGCGAGCGAAGCGCGGCAATCCAGCATTCCAGCGTTTCCGCCCCTTTCTGGATTGCCGCAGTCGCTTTGCTCCTTCGCAATGACGGTTAATCGAGGCTGCAAGTTTGAAATCGGGTCCGCGCGTTTGATCCTCACCGGCACGGACAAGCAAAACCCTGGAACATTGCTGCCCCAGGGTGATTGCTAATCGTTCGAGACTTTAAGCTTAGAACTTGAAGCCTGCTGCAATGCCGTAACGGCGTGGTTCAAGCGTGAAGATGTTCGTGAACAGACCCGACGATTGATCGGTTACGTAGAGACCCGTCGTCGCATTGTTATCGAACGCATTCTGGAGGAACCCGCGAACATACCAGCGGTCTTCACGTCCGTTAAGCTGGATCGTAGCATTCACCTGCGCATAGCCATCAACTTTGTTGACCCGGCCATTGAAGATGTTGCCCGAGCTTTCACCGGTGTAAGTAAGGTCGGCACGGGGAACAAGCGTCATGCCGTTGCTAAATTCTGCGGTGTATTGCGCACCTGTCGAGAATTTGAACTTTGGCGCTTGCGGTAATTGATTGCCCTTGATGTTGACCGCAATGCCCGCAAAATCCACGGTGAACGGCAAAGCCCCAGCCGCGCCGCCGTTCAACAAGCCTGACAGGCCCGCCGATGGCACCGCAATGGCACCTGCGATCGCGTTACAGATGCTGAAGGCACCCGTTGATGCGATGCCGCCATCGGATGGGAATGCCGAAGGTCCGCGCAGTCCAAGGCTGCCGTTGATCAAAGTGACAAGCGTGTTGGTGCCTGTGGCGTTGCCAGCAACGTTAGGACGAACCGCACAGTTGGAACCGTTGGTGATATCCTTGATGATGACCGAATCGCTGCGTCGGCCCCCAGGATCACGCGGGTTGCTAAGGAATTTATCCTGGCTGACCTTGGTGTGAAGATAGCTGAAGTTCATATTGACGAGGACAGCGCGGCTTGGCTTGACAATCGCTTCGGCTTCGAAACCGTAAACATTGGCATCGACGTTATCGTTCACCGATGTCCGCGCGACGATACGGCTCAACTGGAGCGACTTATATTTGTAGTAGAACGCCGTCAGATTGAGACGCAGCGTGTCGTTCAAGAACGAATTCTTCGAACCGACTTCAAAAGAGTCAACAAATTCAGGCTTGAAGCTGTCGGTTACCGCAAAGATTGGCTGGAGCGGCGGGTTAATGCCGCCTGATTTATAGCCGCGTGAATACGAGGCATAGAGCAGGTGGTCGTCGTCAAACTTGTAATCAAGCACGGCGCGACCTGTGATCTCACCAAACTTGACCTTGCGCTTTTGGAAGGCTTCGCAACCCGGAACGCTGCCAATTGCGCCGAGCGCAAACGTATCTTGCGCGCCCGTTGTTGCATTCGTCGTCGGGCACCTGGTTGCAGGATCAGCATCGAAGCCTGCACCGCGCGGTGTGGCGAAAGCGTTCGTAGCCGTGAACGGTACGTAGAAGCTGGCGAGCGTCGAGCGCGCACTGATTGACTTTTTATCATTATTGTAACGGACGCCGAGGGTCAGTTTGAGCTTTTCGTTGAACGCGAAATAAGCTTCACCGAACAAACCATAGGATTTGAGGCTGTAGGCGTCCGAATTGTTTCGGAAATACGGCGTGCCAAGATAGCCAGGCGCAAGGCCGCGCCCGAGCGCCCCGAATGTGCCAAGCAGGCCCGTTATATAATCGATGCCGAACGCATTGACATAATAATCGCCGTCTTTCGCCTTTTGATCAAGATAGATGCCGCCGAGGAGGAAGTTAAACTTGCCGTCGAAATTGCTCGTCAGGATCGATTCGACCGAATAATCACGGCTGCTGCCACGCGACCGATCGAGATCAAGCGGCGAAGCAGCGCAGATTTTGTTGCCGCCAAATGCCCCGACACCCGTCAGATCGGTATCAGACACGCACAGCGGGCCAGCGGGTCCGTTGGGAATGATCGCGGCGGCGATGGGCGCAAAGTAAGACGTCGGCAACGGGCCAAAGCCTGTCGTGGCTGCGGCTTGCAAAGCGCCAAGCCCGGCGGCGTAGATCGAACGATCGGCCACATTCAAATTATAATCCTGCCGCGAATCGACATTTGTTTTATGATAAAGGCCGGTTAATTGCAGCTTGATTTGCCCGAAATCCTGCTCAAGCCGTGCCTGATATTGCTCTTCGGTCGTCAGATATTCGGGATCGAAATCAGTATTGACCCGGCGAACGTTGGCAGGATTGGTAAAATTGGTGTTGGTGTCGGGGCCGTAGAGGCTGCCAAGGCCAAATGCTGCAGGGATACCGACTACGGTCAGGAATTCACGTGATGAAAGTACACCGACAAAAGTTGAGTTCGAATTTGTTGCGCCGAAATCGAGCCGGTTGTTCAGACAACCTAAAACACCTGCGCTGCTGCGCGGCGTAGCGGACGTATCACGGTCAGCCTGGCAAACCTGCTTCTGGATGCGCGAGCGATTGTCTTTTTCACGGAAATAATATCCGAGCAGATCGACTGTTGTCGTGTCCGATGGCTGCCAGCGGAGCGAACCGCGGATCGCATATTCATCGCGCCCATCAACGCTTTTATTGTTGAAAACATTCTGCGTGTAGCCGTCACGTTTTTGATACAGGCCCGCAACGCGGATGCCGATTGTATCATTGAGCGCAGCGTTGACAAAACCCTTGACCTTATAGGCGTTGAAATTGCCATATTCACCGTCGATAGCGGCCTTGAAGCCCGTCAGGTCAGGCTTGGCGGTAATGAAATTGACCACGCCCGATGTTGCGTTGCGACCAAACAATGTGCCCTGCGGTCCGCGCAATACTTCGATCCGCTCAAGATCGAAATATTCGGTTTCAAACAAGCGCGTGGCGATCAGCGGCGTGCCATTCAAGTGAATGGCAGTTGCCGAATCGCAAGTTGTGCCGACGCAGAGATCGCCGATGCCGCGGATCGTGAAACTCGAACCTGTGAAGTTACCCTTTGAAAAGGTGACGTTTGGCAGCGTGAGCTGAAGATCGCTGGCGTTTTCAATCTGCTGTGCCTCGAGTGCTTTTGCAGAAAATGCCGATACCGCGATCGGAACGCTTTGCAGCGTTTCTGACTGGCGCTGCGCCGTTACGATGATTTCGTCGATGCCGCTCGTTGTTGCGGTATCATCAGCTTGCGGCGCGGTTTGCGCCATCGCTGGGGTTGTCGCGAACAAAGCAAGCGCGGTGGCGCTGAGCAGTTCAAATCTCTTCATGGTTTCCGTCTCCCGTTAAATATTTTCATTGGCTGACAGCGCTTTTTGCGCTTGTTGAGGCGGTTGTGTGGTGTCTTTACCCTCACGTCAACAGCAATTGATCGTCAGAACGCAATTTGTGAGTTGATTTTGAAATTTGTGGCTCTTTTGCATCAAGATTTTGAAATGTTCTGGCATTCGAGCGCGTGAGAGATTATTGCACCAGCATGGCAGATATCGAACATGACTATGATCCCGACGCGGGAAAAATCCCCGTGCCACGCGACGTTGAAGATGCAATCCGCACGCTCATAGCGTGGACAGGCGACGATCCCGATCGTGAAGGTTTGCGCGATACGCCCAAACGCGTCGCGCGGGCGTGGCGTGAATATTGTGAAGGTGTTGGCCAGGATCCGTCGCACCATTTGTCGCGCACGTTCAAGGAAGTCGGCGGTTATGACGAACTTGTCCTGCTTAAAAACATACCGTTTCAATCGCACTGCGAACATCATATGGCGCCGATTACTGGCACCGCGAGCATTGCCTATATGCCGCGTGACCGCGTCGTCGGGATTTCAAAGCTTGCGCGCGTGCTCGAAGGATTTGCGCGGCGGTTGCAGGTGCAGGAGCGGCTGACCGCCGAAGTCGCGCAGTGTATCTGGGATCATCTCCACCCGCACGGCGTTGCGGTTGTGATCGAGGCGCAGCATGGTTGCATGACCGGGCGCGGCGTTCGCACGCACGGCGTGGGCATGACGACATCGCGGCTGCTCGGCTGTTTCCTCGATGACCACCGCAGCCGCAAGGAAGTCCTCAGCCTGATGGGCTATTGAGCTTTATTGTCAGCCACAAAGAAGGCCATTCCCGCAGCGTGCAGGAATGGCCCTTTTTTTAGAGCGCGATGACGTGAAGTTAAACCACTTTCGTCTCCCCGTGCTTGACTTGGCCTGTCCTGAGCGACGCCGCAGGCGGCGTCGAAGGGGGCTAGGCTTTCTAATGCCGCCGACGAGGAAGAGAAGCCAAGCCCCGTGTCAAGCACGGGGAGACGATTCAACGTAAAGTCAACCCGGTTTAGGACTGCAATCGTGCTTATGCAGCAGGCGGTGCGGCTTCGGCGGCTTTCGCTTCGGTCATTTCGACCGCGATTTCGCCGGGTTCGGCGTTGGGATCATAATCTTCGATGAAGCCCGCCGTGTCCTTTTCAAACATCTCGGTCATCACGTTGACACCCTGTGATTGAAGCTCGGCTTCTTCGGGTGAGCGTGCGACGTTGATTTTGATCATCACCACGACTTCGGCGTGAAGCGTGACTTTGACATCATAAACGCCGATCGATTTGATCGGGCGATCAAGCACGATGTGCTGCTTGCCAACCTTGGCACCCGTTTCCACTAGCGCTTCGACAATGTCACGCACCGCAACCGAACCATATAGCTGGCCGGTGTTCGATGCCTGACGGATCAGCGTCACCGATTTGCCGTCAACGCCCGAAGCATCGGTTTCTGCAACCGTACGACGTGCATCATTATCAGCAACGATTTGCGCCTTGCTCGATTCAAAGACTTTCAGGTTAGCCGCGTTTGAACGCAGCGCCTTTTTGCGTGGCAACAGATAGTTGCGGGCAAAGCCGTTCTTGACGGTGACAACATCACCAATCCGGCCAAGCTTTTCAACGCGTTCGAGAAGGATCACTTCCATGAAATCTACTCCTTCTTACTTTACGAGGTAGGGCAGGAGCCCGATATGACGCGCACGCTTGATCGCCTGAGCGAGCGCGCGCTGGTTCTTGGCGGCAACTGCCGTGATACGGCTGGGGACAATCTTGCCGCGTTCAGAGACAAAACCCTGAAGCAAGCGGACATCCTTATAGTCGATCTTGGGCGCATCTTTCGCGGCGAACGGGCAGCTTTTGCGGCGGCGGAAAAAAGGTCGTGCCATCGTTATTCTCCCCGTCCAAAACTATTATCTTCATCACGGTCACGGCGCGGGCGATCTTCGCGGTCACGGCGCGGGCGATCACCACCACGGTCGCCGCGATCACCGCGTTCGCTGCGTTCCTGCTTGCGCATCATTACCGATGGGCCATCTTCATGCGCGTCAACCTTGATCGTCATGTAACGAATGATGTCTTCGTTGATCTGCGTCTGGCGCTCAAGCTCGGCAACAACCGGGCCGGGGCCATCAAATTCGATCATCACATAATGCGCCTTGCGGTTCTTCGCGATCTTGTACGCTAGGCTGCGAAGCCCCCAGGTTTCAGTCTTGGCAACAGTGCCGCCGTTCGACTGAATGATTTCGGTGGCTGTCGCCGCCAGCACGTCAACCTGGGCCTGAGCCAGATCCTGACGCGCAAGAAACACGTGCTCGTAGAGAGCCATGAGCTTGTCCTTTTCCTGCCGATCGCTGACGCCGCACCGTGCTGACGCCCCTCCGGCTTTCGTCTCCACCACAGTGGAAGGCGCGCCATTGGCCGATTGCGCGGGGAAAAGCAAGGGGGTGGGCGTGACTATGTTCCTCTCCCCTCGTGGGAGAGGGTAGGTGAGGGGCCAGCCGCGTCTGCGGCGGAGAGACTCTTTTGATCGTTCAAAGTGCCGCGCGCGCATTGACAGTCCCCACCCCAACCCCTCCCCTGAAGGGTAGGGGCTTTAGCGACTCGCCCCGTCACTCAACCCGTGCTTCGCCCCATTCGATCCATCCGAAGGCTCTGGGCGTTTTGGGCATATACTGCTTTTCCGCGCCGCTCACGGTGAAGCCGGCGTGTTCATACGCGCGGCTGATCGGGCGGTGAGGTGGCAATTGCCCGCAATGTGTTTCCACACCGGCTCGATCCGCCGCTGCCATTTCGCGACGCCGGGATCAGGCGCGCTGCCGTGTTCGAGGAACAGGACTTTGCCGCCGGGGCGGAGTACGCGGCGGATTTCGGAGAGCACTTTGGCCTGATCGTTGACCGAGCAGAGCGTGAAGGTAACGAGCAACGTATCAAACTGCGCGGCTTCAAACGGCATATCTTCACCCACGCCGCCGCGAATATCGGCGGCCATCCCGCGCGCCTGGGCCGCCGCGCGTGATTTTTCGAGAAGCGCGGGCGAGGGGTCTAAACCTGAGAAACTGGTGACACGCGCGGTATCGTAAAACGCCATGTTGATCCCGCCGCCGCAGCCAAGTTCTAACACGTCGCCGTGCGCTTGCGGGACGATCCGGCTGCGAGCTTTCATGATTTGCGGCTGCGCACAGGCACAGCCGATCAGGCGCGGCATGATATGGCGATCCCACCAATTGGCGGGCGGGCTTTCAAAAATGGGGCGTGAATTCGGCGATGACATTGGCGTAAAGCTCCCTCTTGAACGGTACGATCAGCGACACGAGATCGCCCGGCGCGGCCCAGCGCCAGTTGCCGAACTCTTGGTGCGATGTCGCGATGTTGACGTCGCTATCTTGGCCCGTGAAGCGCATCAGGAACCATGTCTGGCGCTGGCCGCGATATTTGCCTTTCCACATTTTGCCCAACAGTTCGGGCGGCAGATCATATAGATGCTCGCGTGCTGAACGCGCGATGATGTCCGCCAGATGCGGTGCAATCCCGGTTTCTTCGCCAAGCTCACGCAGCGCAGCGGCCTCGGCATTTTCACCGTCATCAATCCCGCCCTGCGGCATCTGCCACGCGTCGGTCTGGCTATCGAGCCGCTGCCCGACGAAGACCATGCCGTCACCATTGAGCAGCATGATCCCCGCGCAGGGCCGGTACGGGAGAAGCTCAGGATCGATCATGCGGGCGCCATCACCTCGGCAAGCATGTCCTTGAGCGCGCTCAGATTTGCTGTCACGTCATCCTGCGCCGATGGGATGGCCTTGCGCAGGTTGATCAGGCCGTGGATATTGCCCTCAGCCTCGACATGAACGACGGGCACGCCCGCTGCTTTGAGCGCTTCGACATAGGCAACGCCCTGATCATGGAGCGGATCAAGGCTGGCGGTGATGACGACTGACGGCGGCATGCCGCTTTGATCGAAATCGATCGGCGCGCCGCGAAATTCGCTCATGTCTGATTTATAGGCATCGGTGAACCACACCATGCCTTCGGAGGACAACAAAAAGCCATCGGCGAAATCGCGAAAGCTTTGCCAATCGCTGTGCGACGAAACGACGGGATAAATCGGGTTTTGCGCGACGACGGGGACGGCAGCAGGCGCATCACGCAGCGCCATTGCGGTGGCGACCGTGAGGTTCCCGCCCGCGCTATCGCCTGACAGGACAAGCCCGGTGCAGGGGATATTTGCGGCGATCCAGCGTGTCGCGGCTTCGCAGTCATCGGTTGCGGCGGGGAAGGGGGCTTCGGGGGCAAGGCGGTAGTCAATCGAGATCACGGGCATATCAAGCTGGCGTGCAGCCTCGGCGCAGTAAGGGTCGTGCGTTTCAAGATCGCCAATAACAAAGCCGCCGCCATGGTAAAACACCATGACGAGGCCAGCCTCACGCGTTTCGCGCGCATCATATATGCGTGCGGGGATGCTGCCTGCGGGGCCAGGGATCATGATGTCCTTGTGAATGGCAAGATCGCCTAGCGGCAGTTCGGCGACATTGCCCATCGCCCGCATCTGCGCGCGTGCTTCAGCAGGTGTCAGTTCGTGCATTTTGGGGCCCGGAACATTGTTGAGAAATTCGAGGAAGGTGGCAACATCTGCGCGAATAAAGGGTGTGGTCATGTACGTCTCTCCGGTTTTTGATTGCATATCGAGACTAGGCCGTGTTGACAAAGGATTTCAACCATAGTCTTGCAGCGGCGAGGTTGAGGAAGCTTTCGAATGACAGGATAGTCTTGTCGTAGCGGGTGGC
>JAYVVW010000222.1:0-2340 GCA_043786595.1 Sphingomonadales bacterium
AAACCAAGCCGGGATGTCATCATGCGCAACGAAAACGGGCATGATGACGGTGATATCGGGCAGGTGCGTACCGCCTTCATACGGCGCGTTGAGCGCGTACACGTCACCGCGTAATATCCCGCGCCCGTCCTGCGCTTGTCCGCGCTTGTCGAGTATCGTCTGAACACTTTGCCCCATCGAACCGAGGTGGACGGGCATGTGCGGCGCATTTGCGACAAGGCTGCCGCTGGCATCAAACAGTGCGCACGAAAAATCGAGCCGTTCGCGGATGTTGACCGACGAGGCGCTGTGCTGAAGCGCTGCCCCCATTTCTTCAGCGATTGCCATGAACAGTCCGTTGAAGATTTCGAGCCGCACCGGATCGGCGATAGTTGCGCCGCTTTCGAGCAAAGGTCGTGCGGCGTTCCGTGTGAGAATGAGATTTCCGATTGCGTCAACACGAACCGACCAGTCAGGCTCAACCATCGTTGTCGAAACCGCGTCGATAATCAGCGCTGGCCCGCGCGCCTCAAATCCCGCCGCCAGACCCTCGCGGAGATAGACTTGTGTTGTGCGCACCAGCCCTCCGCAAAACACATCAACCTGCGACACTGCGGGCGAAGACTGCGCGGGCAATGTGACGGCAGAGCGCGCCGCCGACGCGCCACGCACCACAGCCTCAGCCTGAATCCGGTCAACGATGATCTGACCCGTCCCTGCAAAGCCAAAACGAACGACATGCTCGGCGCGGAATGCCATGCACATCGCGTCGGTGGAACCATAAGCCAGTTCGATGACGCTATCGGTGCCCTCATAACGCAAAAACACGCGCGCCTGCGTTTCAATCGCGCTGCTTCCGATGTCCTGCGCCTCAAGTGCATTGCGCGCCGACACCGTGAGCGCCTCAATCGCACTGGGCAACAGCGCTTCATGCTCCGCGTCGATTGCTACCAGCAGCGATTTGTCACGCAGCACCTGCCGGTCGGCGAGCCCCATGCCGTATGCCGAAAGCACGCCGCCAAGTGGGTGGATCATTACCCGGTCGATCGATAACGCATCGGCGACGAGACAGGCATGTTGCCCGCCCGCGCCGCCAAAGCATGCCAGCGTGTACTTCGTAATGTCATGCCCGCGCGCGACCGAGATACGCTTGATCGCGTTCGCCATATTGGCAACGGCAATCGCGATAAAGCCAGTTGCAGCTTCGTTGGGTGTCAGCGCCTGACCAACGCCCGCGACTAAGACGGCAAACTTTTCAACCACAACCGAGCGATCGAGCGGTGCATCGCCCGCTTCGCCGAAAATCTGCGGAAACCAGTCTGGCTGAAGCTTGCCGAGCAGGACGTTGCAATCGGTGACCGTCAGCGGTCCCCCGCGCCGATAACAGGCCGGCCCCGGGACAGCACCCGCCGACGCGGGGCCAACCTGAAAGCGTGCGCCGTCAAAACTGCAAATCGATCCGCCCCCCGCCGCAACGGTGTGGATGCGCATCATCGGCGCGCGGATGCGCACGCCTGCGACCATATTTTCGCTCTCACGCTCAAAGTGGCCTGCATAGTGTGACACGTCGGTCGATGTGCCGCCCATATCAAACCCGATTACCTGATCGAAACCGGCTTCGGCCGCCGTGCGCGCCATGCCGACAATCCCGCCAGCCGGGCCAGACAGGATCGCGTCCTTCCCCGCAAACGCGCTTGCCTCAGCCAGCCCGCCGCTCGATTGCATGAACAGCACGCGACTGCCACTGCCAAGCGCGGCGCTCAACTGATCGGCGTAATGGCGCACGACGGGGGAGAGATAAGCGTCGACCACCGTCGTATCGCCGCGCCCGATGAGCTTGATCAGCGGCGCGACCTCGTGGCTGACCGAGATTTGCGTGTAACCGGTTTCACGCGCGATTGCCGCAACGCGCAGTTCATGACCCGTAAAGCGGTAGCCGTGGATCAGCACGATTGCGACTGCGCGGAAGCCGTTCGCAAAGCCTTGTGCCAGATCAGCGCGCGCCTTCGCCTCGTCGAGTGGCGTGAGCACGTCGCCTGCCGCACCGATCCGTTCTTCAATTTCGATTACCGGATCATAAAGCGGCGGAGCAACGCGGATCTGGCGGACGAACAGTTCGGGCCGTTCCTGATAACCAATGCGTAGCGCATCGCGAAATCCGCGTGTGATCGCGAGCAAAGTTGGTGTGCCTTTGCGTTCGAGCAGCGCGTTGGTGGCGACGGTCGTTCCAATCCGCACATCACAGTCGGGCATCTCGCCACTCAGCTTTTGGATCGCCGCGATAGCGGCATCGGCATATTGACCCGGATTTTCAGACAGCAGCTTGGTGACCGACAGCACGCCACCGGGCGAAATGCCGAC
>JAYVVW010000223.1:0-6165 GCA_043786595.1 Sphingomonadales bacterium
CGGAATCGCCACATATGGTTAACGGCGACGGCGAATAACGAGGTTTCGGATTTCGGTCATGTCTTCCATCGCGAATCGGATGCCTTCGCGGCCAAGCCCTGAATCCTTGACGCCGCCATAGGGCATATTATCAACACGGTAGCTCGGCACATCATTGATGACCACGCCGCCGACTTCGAGCCGGTCCCACGCATCCAGCGCCTTGAATAAATCGCGTGTAAAGATACCGGCCTGAAGTCCGAATTTTGAATCGTTGACCTCATCAAGTGCAGCGTCAAAGTCGCTGAATTTGGATAGGATCGCAAGCGGACCAAACGCTTCTTCGCGGTAAGCCTTGGCATCGCGCCCCACATTTTCGAGCAACGTCGCATCGAGCATCGCGCCGTCTCGATTTCCCCCGCACAGCAGTTTAGCCCCTGACGCGACGGCTTCCTTGATCCATCCATCAAGCCGCGCTGCTTCCTTGACATCGATCATTGGCCCGATGAATGTTGCGCGATCATGCGGATTGCCTGCAACGAGTGTCTTTGCCTTGGCAACAAGCATGTCGCGAAAGCGATCATAGATTTTTTCGTGGATGATAATCCGCTGGACGCCGATGCAGCTTTGACCCGATTGATAAAATGCGCCGAACGTGACGCGTTCGAGCGCATCTTCAAGGTCAGCATCATGATCAATGATGACCGCCGCATTGCCGCCGAGTTCGAGGATGACTTTCTTCTTGCCTGCCTTGGCCTTCAGCGCCCAACCCACATCGGGTGATCCGGTAAAACTCAGCAGTTTGAGCCGATCATCTTCGGTAAAGAGGTCTGCGCCGTCACGGCTTGCGGGCAGGATCGAAAACGCGCCTGCCGGCAAATCGGTTTCAGCAAGAATTTCACCCATGATGATCGCGCCGAGCGGCGTGCGGCTGGCGGGCTTCATGACGAACGGGCAGCCAACTGCAATCGCTGGAGCAATCTTATGTGCAGCAAGATTAAGCGGGAAATTGAACGGCGAGATGAAACTGCACGGGCCAATCGGCACGCGTTTCCACATGCCCTGATAGCCTTTCGCGCGTGGGCTGATGTCGAGCGGCTGGACTTCGCCCGTCATCCGCACCGACTCTTCAGCCGCAATCCGAAATGTGTCAATCAGGCGGCCGACTTCACCTTCGCTGTCCTTGATCGGCTTGCCCGCCTCGACACACAGCGCATAGGCCAATTCGTCAAAGCGTTCTTTGAACCGATCAACGCAGTGCTGAAGGACATTTTGCCGCTCATATGAAGCCATCGCCGCCATCGGCTCCTGCGCCTTGACCGCACCCGCTAAAGCCGCATCAATCGTCTTGGCGTCGGCCTGCGCAACGCGAAACGCAACCTTGCCGGTGAATTTGTCAGTCACGGCGAGGTCGGTGTTGGGTTGCTCAGCCTTGTTGTTGAGGTAGAGCGGATAAACGGATTTGAGTTTGGTCACGGTTACTGATCCTCGCGATTCGCTTCGGTGCTAGGCGTAGACCAGATTACAACGCCGCACTCATTTCCTTGATCTGATTGTTCAATATCCGGTCATTATCCGAATAGTCGACGGGACATTCGATCAAATGGACGCCGGGCGCATCAAGGCATTGTTTGAGCAGCGCTGGCAGATGCGCAGCACTTTCAACGCGGTAACCGTTAGCGCCGTAACTCTCGGCATATTTGACGAAATCGGGGTTGCCATAGGTCAGCCCCCAATCCTGAAAGCCCATGTTCGCCTGCTTCCAGCGGATCATGCCGTAGCTGTTGTCGTTGAGGATCAGAACGGTGATGTTGAGCTTTAGCCGAACCGCTGTCTCCATTTCCTGGCTGTTCATCATGAAGCCGCCATCGCCGCAGATCGCCATAACCTTTTTATCGGGGTACACCATCGAAGACATCATCGCCGATGGAAGCCCCGCCCCCATCGTTGCAAGGGCGTTGTCGAGTAGCACGGTATTCGCGCGGTATGCATCATAGCCGCGCGCGAACCAGATTTTGTAAACGCCGTTGTCCAGACAGATGATGCCGTCGTCGGGCATTGCCGCGCGCACTTCACGGACGAGCGAAGGCGGGTAGATCGGATAGCGCACATCGTTCGCAAGGCTCGCCGTATGCGCAACTTCAGCGGCGCGCGCCTTGAGCATGAAATCGAAATTCCACGAACCGTTGGGAACGACGTCTTCTTTCATCTGCCAGATCGCGTTGGCAATATCGCCGATCACTTCAACCTGCGGGAAATAGACCGGATCAACTTCGGCTGACCGTGATGAAACATGGATCACATGCGCGCCGCCAGGTTTCATGAAAAATGGCGGTTTTTCAATGACATCGTGGCCGATGTTGATGATGCAATCCGATGCCTCCACCGCGCGGTGGACGAAATCTCCGGCAGAAAGCGCCGCACAGCCGAGGAATTTGGGATGGCGCTCGTCGATTACACCCTTGCCAAGCTGCGTCGTGAGGAACGGAATTCCCGTTTTTTCGATGAACTGCAGCAGCATCCGGCTCGTCTGCGTGCGGTTCGCGCCGGCTCCGATGACAAGTACGGGCGCTTTGGCCTGCTCAATTCGCTCAACCGCAGCGCGCACGGCCTTGGGATCGGCACTTGGGCGGCGCGATAGACTGCGCTGGATCGGACGTGCGTCGGTATGCTCGTCGGCAATGTCTTCGGGCAGCTCAAGATGAACCGCACCCGGCTTTTCCTCTTCGGCGAGACGGAAACATTCGCGCACACGGCTTGGGATATTGTCAGCGGCAGCAAGCTGGTGCGTATATTTGGTGATCGGCCCCATCATCGACACGACATCAAGAATCTGGAAACGGCCCTGCTTTGATTTCTTGATCGGTTTTTGCCCGGTAATCATCATCATCGGCATTCCACCAAGCTGCGCATAGGCAGCCGCCGTCACGAAATTGGTCGCACCAGGCCCAAGCGTTGCAAGGCAGACGCCGGTTTTCCCCGTGTGCCGCCCGTAAGTTGCCGCCATGAAACCCGCGCCCTGTTCATGCCGCGTCAGGATCAACTTGATCTTTTTCGACCGTGAAAGGCTATCGAGGAAATCAAGATTTTCTTCGCCGGGAACGCCGAAAATATATTCAACGCCCTCCTGTTCGAGGCATTCGATGAATAGCTCAGATGCTTTTGCACTCATGGTCGCCTGATCCCCCTGCTGTCATACGGTGATACGCAAATACGGACTGGTGCGACCCAGCGAATTCATGGTCGTTCCCTGCTGTCGGGAAACAAGTTTCCAAACGGTCTAGCTTTCTAAAACCGTGCTGTCACCATCAATAGCCGCGCGCATAGTCGACTTGATGCGCGAGCGGCTCGTGTCGCCGGTATCGGTCGAGGTTTTGGAGAAATCTTTGCGCCGAACGCACGTACATTTTATCCTGTGCCCGCCCCGAAAGGTGCATTGTGATGTGTGCGTTATCAAGCGTCCAGAGGATGTGATCGGCAGGAAGCGGTTCGGGCGTCGTGACGTCAAGGAACGCAGCGCCAATCGACTTTGCGCGCAGTGCCTCAATCAACGCGTCCTGATCGACGACCGAACCTCTGGCAATGTTGATCAGCACGGCGGTGGATTTCATCGCGGCTAGTTCATCAGCGCCGATCATTGCATCGGTTTCAGACGTGGCAGGCACGGCGAGGATGACCCAGTCAAATTCACCCAGCCGTGCGCGCCAATCGTTGGGGCCAAGCACCGCGTCGCCATCGGGGGTGCGGCGCACGACGCATACGTCGACATCAAACGCGCGAAGCCTCGTTTCGATAAGCTTGCCAATCGCACCGTAGCCCAGGATAAGCGCCCTGCTTTGCGCAAGTTCAAACTTGCCCGGCGAATCCTGGAGCCATTCGCGCCGCTGCTGCGCATAAACAACCTCGCGGTAGCCTTTGGCGACGGTCAGCATCGCCATCACGACATATTCAGCAATCGTGATCGCATTGATCCCCGCGCCATTGGTGTAGATCACCTGTTGCTTGGCGAGCCAATCGAGCGGCATCCCGTCAACGCCTGCATAGATCGAGTTGAGCCATTTGAGACCGCGCGCATTCTCGATCGCTGCCGCCATGTCGACCTTGTCATACATGTCGAACCAGCCGATTTCAGCGCCTTCACCCGCGGTAAATGCTTCCGCCTTGGTCATGAACCATCGTGGCTCGACCCAATCGGGCAATTGCGCTTCAATAAGCGGGCGGACGAGCGCGGGCAGGGCGGCGATCACGCAGTTCGTCGTCATATTTCCAGCTTCCAATCCCAACCCAGCGGATCACCGTCCATCACTTCGACGCCCTTGGCAATAAGATCATCGCGGATCGCATCAGATTTGGCGAAGTCTTTGGCAGCGCGGGCGGAGGTGCGCGCGGCGAGGGCATCGTCAATTTGGTCTTTAGTGATTGGCGCGGTGACGGGACGAATGCGGAGTTTGTCGCGGGTTAGGTTTTCAAGATCTAATCCGAAAACTTTGTCAACTGTTGCTACCGCTGCCATTTCCCATGGTGTTTCAATTCCCGGAAGAAACATAATTTTCTCAAAAATAGAAAGCGCTTTAGGAGTGTTAAGGTCGTCGGCAATCGCAATAGAGAATTCGTCGAGATGTTGGTTGATTCCTTCGACGTTCTTGCCTTCAAGTTTCCATGAAAGCCAGTCTTTGTGGGATCGAGGTGCGATATTGTTTCTCTTGATCCAGAGTTCTGCAAGCTTTCCTAAATTTTCAGTCAGACTAACCAACCGCTTTAACCGCGTAAACGCCGCCGCCAAATTCTCCCAGCTAAATTCCAGCTCGCTCCGGTAATGCGCCTGAAGGCACATCATGCGGTAGGCGAGGGGGTGGAATCCGCGATCCACCAGCGCTTGCAGAGTCAGGAACTCACCCGTAGATTTCGACATCTTCCCGGTGCGGTCGATCAGGAAATTATTGTGCATCCATATCCGCGCGCCGCTGTGTTCGCAGATTTTCAATGCTCCACTACCAGTCCACGCCTGATTTTGCGCGATTTCATTAGGGTGGTGGATTTCGCGGTGGTCGATCCCCCCCGTATGAATATCGAACGGCAGACCAAGCAGCGCTTCGCTCATCACCGAACATTCAAGGTGCCACCCCGGCGCGCCGCGCCCCCACGGCGATTCCCATTCCATCTGCCGCGTTTCGCCGCGCGGTGTCGTGCGCCAGATCGCGAAATCGGCGGCATGGCGTTTGCCCGTCACCGCATCGATGCGTCCTGCGCCGTCTTCGGTCACCGCGCGCGCGAGCTTGCCATAATCGGCGACGGTAGACGTATCGAAATACAGACCGCTCTCTAATTGATAGCAGTGCTTGTCAGCGATCGATTCCGCAAACGCGATCATTTGCGGCACATAGTCGCTCGCAATCGACCATTTGAGCGGCTGGCGGATATTGAGCCGTTCAATATCGTGCCAATAGGCATTGGTGTAAAAGGCCGCGATATCCCAAGCGGTCTTGCCCGACTTTGCGGCGGCGGCCTCCATCTTGTCATCGCCCGCATCGGCGTCCGATGTCAGATGGCCGACATCGGTGATGTTGATGACATGTTTGAGCTTGTAGCCCTTGAAACTGAGCGCGCGCCCAAGCGTGTCGGCAAAGATATATGCGCGCATATTGCCGATATGCTGGAAGTTATAAACCGTTGGCCCACAGGTATAAACGCGCGCCTCGGGTGGATCAGTGGGGTCACCTTCGGTTCCGGGATGCACGGGAACGAAACCTTCGATTTGGCGCGTCATGCTGTTGAACAGGCGCAGCGGAGTTGTCGGATCGGTCATCTGCGATCCTTTTCAACGGAAGCTCCGCCACGTCAACCTTGGTCTATTTTTGTTTGGGCACATCTTCCTTCGGGCAGGCCGCAAGATTCTGATCGTCGGCGCATTCCTTGGCGTCATAAACTGCCCAAAAATCATCGTTGCCAACGCCTGTGACCGGATCATCAACCACCGGATCATTCGTCGTTTCTTCGAGGTTCTTGATCTGGAAGCGCAAGAAATTGCCATCGGTGTTATTGCCCGCGCGCCTGCGATTGTCATTGGCGCTGCCAATCACGTCGCGCGCGATCGTATCGGTTGCAACGATCGGCATGCACGACGCAGGGTTGAGGACGGCGCATCCGTTAATGGTCGATCCGGTATCAAACCCGGCAGGTGCGACG
>JAYVVW010000224.1:0-19453 GCA_043786595.1 Sphingomonadales bacterium
CGGGGTTAGGCTACTTCAATCGTTGGCTGCGTTAGAAAGCCTAACCCCGTGTCAAGCACGGGGAGACGAAAGTGGTTCACTGTAATGACACCACACATCAAGGATTGATGCACTCAAAAGGGCGGTAATTGTTGCTTTAACCTAACGCAGCCTCGCAAGCCATTCGTCCGCAAGGATCGAAAACACAACCGTATCGCGGACATGTCCGGTCCATGTCACGCGTTCGGCGCGCAACACGCCTTCTCGCACGCCGCCGAGTTTTTCAACTGCGCGCTGCGAGCGGATGTTGCGCAAATCGACCATGAACCCGATACGGCGAAATCCGCACGCGATGGCGTGATTGATCAGCAAATGTTTGACGCGTGTGTTGAGGCCTGATCCGCGCAGACGCGGCACGATATAGCTGTTGCCGATATGCGTTGTCAGCTTGGCCGCGCTGAAATCATGCCACGCAGTCATCCCGACGATCGCGCCAGCATGTTCAATGACATAGGCCATCCGCGCGTCGGCATTGAGCAGCGTAACAAACGCCGCATCGAAATAGTCACGCGAAAAATTGACCGGATAGATGTCCCAGATGTCGCCGTCTTCGGCGCAGGCTGCGCGCAGGCCATCGCGGTGGTGCTCGGAAACAGGGACAAGAGTGATGTCGCCCGATGATAGCGGCGCGTAAAGGTCGCTGAGCAGGCTCACGCTTCCTTCACCTTCGCGCGGAAATGGCGGCGGCAAAGCGCGACGTAGCGGTCATTGCCGCCGATTTCGGTCTGCGCGCCATCATTGACGGCTTCGCCCTGAGCATCCACCCGCAGGTTCATCGTTGCCTTGCGACCGCAGTGACAAATCGCCTTGAGTTCGACAAGCGAGTCGGCAATCGCGAGCAGCGCGGCACTGCCTTCAAAAAGATGCGCCTGAAAATCGGTACGCAGCCCGTAGGCGAGCACAGGAATCCCGATCTCATCGCAAACCCCCGCGAGCGCGAACACTTGCGCTCGTGTCAAGAACTGTGCTTCATCAACAAGCACACAACTGAGCGGCGTCAGAGCGTGCTGCGCGCTGATCGCGGCACGCAGGTCTGTGTCGCGGTCAAACGCGGTCGCAGGCGCTTCAAGCCCGATCCGTGAGGCGATGACGCCGTGCGCGTAACGATTATCGATCGCCGCAGTAAACAGCATCGTTGCCATCCCGCGCTCTTGATAATTGAAACTCGATTGGAGCAGCGTGGTCGATTTGCCTGCGTTCATCGACGCATAATAGAAGTAGAGCTTGGCCATCAGGCTTCGGGTTCGCCCAAATCTTGCGCTACCTTGGGTGCGCGGAGCAATTGATCGATATGCCCACCCTCATCAAAGCTTTCATCGGCGAGGAATTTAAGCTTGGCGGCATATTTCTGTTGCACCCGGCTTGCCACTTCGCGCTGGAGATAGGCAGTGTTGGTGCGCAGTGCCTTGATCACTGCGGCTTCATTCGCGCCGAGCAGCGGCTTTACGAACACGGTTGCATGGCGCAAATCGGGCGACATCCGCACTTCGGTCACCGAAACGGGATGTTTATCGAGCGTTTCATCATGGACATCACCGCGCGCCAATATGTCCGAAAGCACATGGCGCACCTGTTCACCCACGCGCAGCGTACGGACGGATTTTGTTTCGGGGGTTGTGTGTTGTGGCATCAGGCTTCGGGAAGGATGTCTTCAATGGCAACATTTAACGCCTCGGCCAAGCCGCGCCAAAGTTGCGGTTTACCTTGCGCTTTTCCGTTTTCAATAAGCGATACGAGCGATTTGGACGTGCCTGCTGCCTCGGCAAGGTTTTCTTGCGACACACCGCGATATTTCCGCCACGCGCGCAGCGGATTTTCACCATCCATGATCGCATATACCAGTTCGGAAGGCACATACTCCTCGCCGTCCAGCCTCCGTTTCTCAGCGGCGATGGCGGCTTGAATATCGGCTTGCTCCTCGGCAATTTCGATCAAACGCTCATAGTCCGCTATTGGCAGCATCGCCATCTTTTGCCCGGAAATTTCTACGACTTGAACACTCATTTCTTCACCTCGTAAACGGAGCCGCGCGGGGCGATGTCTTCGATGACCATTTCGTCGCCGATAATCTGAAACACGACGCGCCAATCTTGCACACGCAGCCTAAACTCTTCGCGACCTTGAAGCCTGATGACGTTGCTCCCCATCGCATCGGGGTTGCGCGCGCAGGCATCAATCTTTTCCCGAACGAGCTGGCCCTTGTTGCACCGCAACAGCGCTCTACCAGCTCGTTTCGAAAAACGGATTTTCATGAGACGTGTTTATATTGAATTAACACAAAAGGCAACAAAAAGTTGTGATTATCGAAACTATTGCGTTTGTTTGCAATGCCCCATGGGTAGGAGGTGCACAGAGCGGATCCAATCAAAGCACCCGGACGCGTTCTTCGACTTCGAAGGTTTCGAGGAAATCGCCCTTCTTGATGTCGGTTGTCGCTTCGAGCGTGACACCGCATTCAAGCCCGGCGCGCACTTCGGCAACGTCATCTTTGAACCGGCGCAGGTTCGAGATCGTGCCGGTGTATATGATGACATCGTCGCGGGTGACACGCGCGCGCAGCGCCTTTCGGATATAGCCGTCGGTGACGAGCAGACCCGCTGCCTTGCCGTGCTTGCCTGCGGGGAAGACTTCGCGAATTTCTGCGCGGCCAACGACCGTTTCGAAATATTCGGGACCAAGCTGACCAATCATCCCAGCGCGGATATCGTCAAGCAGATCGTAGATCACGTCATAATATTTGAGCGCAACCTTCTGACGTTCGGCAATTTCGCGTGCTTTGGCATTGGCGCGGACGTTGAAACCAAGGATCGGCGCGCCGCTGGCACTGGCGAGCGTAACGTCGCTTTCGGTGATCCCGCCAACGCCGGCATGGAGCACGCGCACCTTGATATCGTCGTTCGAAATTTTGTTGAGGCTCGATACGATCGCTTCGACCGACCCCTGGACATCGCCCTTGACGACCAGCGGATATTCCTCCGCCTGCTTTTCCTTCAGCGCAGAGAACATCGATTCAAGGCTGGCGGGGCCACCACCGGTACGCTTCGCCGTAGCAACACCAGCGCGGTAGCTTGCAACTTCACGCGCGCGTGCCTCGCTTTCGACGACGGTGAGCGTATCACCCGCCGACGGCACGCCCGAGAGGCCGAGGACTTCGACAGGAACCGATGGCCCCGCCGTTTTGACCTGACGACCCGTATCATCGACCATCGCGCGGACGCGTCCGCTTTCCGAACCGACCACAAGAATATCACCCGTCTTGAGCGTACCGCGCTGCACCAGCACAGTCGCAACCGGGCCGCGTCCTTTATCTAGCTTGGCCTCGATCACGCGGCCTTCGGCGGGGCGATCGGGGTTCGCGCTGATTTCAGAGAGTTCGGCCTGAAGCTGAATTTTCGCGATCAACTCATCAAGCCCGGTCTTGTCGTGCGCGGAGATTTCGACATCCTGAACATCGCCCGAAAGCGATTCGACGACGACATCATATTGCAGAAGCTGTTCACGCACCTTTTGCGGATTGGCTTCATGCTTGTCGGTCTTGGTGATCGCGATGATCATCGGAACGCCAGCGGCCTTCACATGGTTTATTGCTTCGATCGTCTGGGGCTTTGGCCCGTCATCGGCAGCGACAACGATCACGACGATGTCGGTCACGTTCGCGCCGCGCTGACGCATTTCGGTGAACGCTTCATGGCCCGGCGTATCGAGGAAGGTGATCGTCGATTTGTCCTTCATCGTCACCTGATAGGCGCCAATATGTTGCGTGATCCCGCCCGCTTCTTTGGACACGACCGAAGTGCCGCGCAACACGTCGAGCAGCGACGTTTTGCCGTGATCGACATGGCCCATGATCGCGACGACTGGCGCGCGGGGTTTGAGCGTTTCGGGCGCGTCGACATCACCGGTATCGATTTCAACGTCCGAATCAGACACGCGATTGATGTTGTGGCCGAATTCGGTGACGAGCAGTTCGGCCGTATCCTGATCGATCATGTCGCCGCTGGCGGCGGGCATGCCCATCTTGAACAACATCTTGATCAGATCGCCGGTGCGTTCGGCCATACGGTTGGCAAGCTCGCTGACCGAAATCGTTTCAGGAACCGCAACATCGCGGAATTGCTTGGCGGCGGGGCCGCTTTGCGAATGGCTGCGCTTTTCCTTTTCACGCGCACGCTTGAGCGCGGCGAGCGAACGCGCACGCGCCCCTTCGCCGTCATCAAGTGCGCGCGTGACGGTCAGCTTGCCCGATTGGCGACGATCATCGACACCGCGACCACGCGATGGACGCGCGGGCTCTGGACGACGCGGTGCGGCGGGCGCGCCAACGGCGGGACGACGGAACGCGCGGTCGGCTTCGCTTTCTTCAACAGCGGCAACGGGCGGTGCAGCACGTGCGGCAGCGGCAGCCGCTTCGGCATCAAGTGCTGCGCGTTCGGCCTCAACCACGGCGATTGCTGCGGCGGCTTCCTCAGCCTTGCGATTATCGTCCACGCGGCGCTTTTCATCGTCGGAGGAATCGTTTTTCTTGCGGTCTTCGCGGCGGCGCGCTTCTTCAAGCGCATTCATGCGCGATTCTTCGGCTTCGCGCAGCAGCTTTGACTGCATTTCCTGACGCGACATCAGCGATTCTTGCGGCGCGGCGCGCGGCGCTGGTGGCGGCGGTGGAGGCGGCGCTGCTGCAACCACAACCGGCGCGTCGATAACCTGCGCTTCGGCTTCACCGGGCTTGCCCAATATGCGGCGGCGCTTGACCTCAACCACGACGGTGTTCGACCGGCCATGGCTAAAGCTTTGCTTTACCTGACCCGTTTCAACCGTCCGCTTGATCCCAAGAGGCGCGCGCATTCCTAATTTTGGCTTTTCCGTATCGCTCATTCGACTGCCCTAAAACCCTTCATTCATGTCTGCGCCAACGACGCCTGCCAACGGCAATGTGCCCGCCGATGAACCTGGCGAACCCGTTTCGCAAGGATCAACGTCGATCTCTCGTCCAATAAATCTGTGCCACCGCCCAAGCGCTTCACCCACCCGCGCCGCAGCGCCGCGATCGATGATTGCGATATGGACGACGTTTTCCCGCCCAAGCGCCTGGCTCAATATAGCGCGTGTCACGCTCAACACCAACCCCGCTTTGCCAGACCCTTCGGCGTCAGAGCCAACGCGCCAGGCCTGATCAAGCTTGTTGTTGCCGTCCACCCCCGCATCGCCAGCATGGATCAGCATCTTGACCTGTCCGCCGCGCGCGGCCTGTGCGATCTTTTCAGACCCCGTGACAAGCGTGCCACTGCGCGCCTCAAGCCCTATCCGGTCAAGCGCGTTGCGTTCAAGCGCAGCTTCGACGCGCGCGGGAAGATCGATGGGAATTATGATCTCGCCAGTCTTGAATGCGCGTGCCAGTGCCGCCTTCAATTTGCCTTTGGACAACGCAACTTCAAGCGCAGCACGGTCAACCCCGATCCATGCGCCGCGGCCTGGCGCACGCGCACGAACGTCAGGCGCGATGCTGCCGTCGGGGCCAAGTGCAAGCCGGGTGAGCGCCGCACGCGGGCCGTGTTCGCCGGTGAGGATGCACCGCCGCTCTGGAATATGATCGGTCATGCGCCCCCCCGTTCAAAGCGGGGCGCGAGACAAGCCTGCCTTAAATCAGCGCGATCATCGGGAAACGGCCGCATCAGCGTCTCCCTCATCTTCAAACCAGTGCGCGCGTGCGGCCATGATGATTTCGTTGCCCTGTTCTTCGGACAGATTATATTCGGCGAGAATGCCGCCCTTGGCTTCGGCAGCACCGGGCTTGCGGCGCGGTTCGACGCGCTTTTTCTGAACGAGTTCGTCCGTCGCGAGATCGGCGAGATCGTCGAGCGTCTTGATGCCCCCCTTGCCCAGCGTGACGAGCATCGCTTCGGTCAGATGCGGCATCGCTGCAATTGCATCTTCAACGCCAAGTGCGCGACGCTCGACGCGAGAGCCCTCTTCGCGGCGGTCAAGTGCTTCCTGCGCACGGTTCTGAAGTTCGGCAGCAAGCTCTGGATCAAAGCCTTCGATTTCGGCAATTTCGCTAACATCGACATAGGCGACTTCTTCAAGCGCACCAAAGCCTTCAGCAACCAGAAGCTGCGCCAATGTTTCATCAACGTCGAGCTCGGTCTGGAACAATTCAGAACGATCGACAAATTCCTTCTGGCGCTTTTCGTTCGCATCAGCTTCGGTCATGATGTCGATTGCCGAACCCGTAAGCTGCGACGCGAGGCGGACATTCTGGCCGCGACGGCCAATCGCGAGGCTCAACTGATCATCGGGAACGACGACTTCAATACGACCTTCTTCCTCATCGATCACCACGCGCGAAACCGTTGCCGGCTGAAGCGCGTTGACGACAAAGGTTGCCACGTCATCCGACCAGGGGATGATATCGATTTTTTCGCCCTGCATTTCCTGAACGACCGCCTGAACGCGGCTGCCCTTCATGCCGACGCACGCGCCGACAGGATCGATCGAGCTATCGCGGCTGATCACGCCGATTTTGGCGCGGCTGCCCGGATCACGCGCGGCGGCCTTGATTTCGATGATGCCATCGTAAATTTCGGGCACTTCCTGCGCGAACAATTTCTTCATGAAGTCGGGATGCGAACGGCTGAGAAAAATCTGGGGCCCCCGGTTTTCACGAATAACGCGCAGAATCAGTGAGCGTACACGGTCACCAACACGCGCCACTTCGCGCGGAATTTGTTGATCACGGCGGATCACGCCTTCGGCACGGCCAAGATCAACGACGACATGGCCAAATTCGACACGCTTGACGACGCCGGTGATGATTTCGCCCGCACGGTCTTTGAATTCCTCATGCTGACGCTCACGTTCGGCATCGCGCACTTTCTGGAAGATGACCTGCTTTGCGGCCTGCGCTGCGATGCGGCCAAATTCAATCGGCGGCAGCGGATCGACGATAAAATCGCCCATCGCCGCGTCCTTTTGAAGCTTCTGCCCGTCGGTCAGGCTGACCTGCTTGAAATAATCATCGACGACTTCGACAACTTCGACAACGCGCCACAACCGCATGTCGCCCGATTGCGGATCGATCTTTGCGCGAATGTCGTTTTCGTTGCCATAGCGCGCGCGCGCCGCGCGCTGGATCGCATCTTCCATCGCCTCGATCACGATGCTGCGATCAATCAGCTTTTCCTTTGCGACTGCGTCCGCAATGGCCAGCAATTCAGCCTTGTTGGCGGAAATCACGTTCGACATGAAGCTACCCTTCCATCTTGATTGTATCGGCACCGTCGCTTGAAAGCGGTGCCGTTGCTTTGATTAGATCATCGGTCAGCAACAGCTTTGCCGTGCGGATCGATGTAAACGGAATGCGGACTTCGCCAAGCGTATCGACCGAAATCCAGACGTCTTCACCGTCATCATCGGTGCCAACGAGCTTGCCTTCAAAAACCTTGCGTCCGTCAAGCGCTTCGCCAAGCCGCAGCCGCGCTTCAAAGCCTGCCCAATCGGCATAGTCGTTGTAGCGCGTGAGCGGGCGGTCAATACCCGGCGAACTGACTTCGAGACGGTAGGCCTGTTCGATCGGATCATGTTCATCAAGCACGTCGGACAACCGGCGCGACAATGCGGCGCAATCGTCAAGAATAAGCTGGCGCGTGTCGGGCCGTTCGGCCATCACCTGAAGCGTCGGATCGCTGGTGCCACCGAACATCGCGATGCGCACGATCTTGAGACCCAAAGCTTCCGCTTCGGGTTCGATCAGTGCAGTCAGCGCGGCGATATCAGTCATTGCAATCCTTAGTGTTGAACAGGGCAAAGCGCCCGAACCTTTGTCTGGTTCAGTCTCAGCGTTGTTTCCAATGTCGAGAAGTGAGACTTGCCTAGCGCCGAATCGCAAATTTAGCAAGCGGAGTCTGGCCCTAACTGTCCATCTGGTGCATTTAGTGGGGAAATGAACGAAGGAAGCACGATGATCCGCGCCGTTGCAGTCATTCTCCCACTCAGTCTGATTGCCTGTTCGGGCGTTGCCAAGCCTCCTATGTCTGGTTTGCCGTTCACAATCACCGAATTGGCGCGGTTGAATGATCCGTGGGCGATGACATTCCTGCCCGACGGTCGCGCGCTGATCACCGAAAAGGGCGGCACGATTAAACTCTGGCAAGGCGGCAAGCTTTCGGTCGTGCGCGGCACCCCCAAAGTTGCGGTCGGCGGGCAGGGGGGATTGGGCGATATCGTCGCACATCCCAACTTCGCATCGAACAGCCTGGTCTATCTGAGCTGGATAGAGCAGGGCAGTGGCGGCAAGGGCGCGGTCGTCGGGCGCGCAAAATTGTCTCAAGCTGCGTTGACTGACTTGCAAGTCATCTGGCGGCAAAGCCCCAAAACATCGGGCAGCGGCCATTTCGGCCACCGCATCGCGTTCGGCCCCGATCGCAAACTGTATATTTCCAGCGGAGAGCGCCAGAAATTTGACCCCGCGCAGGATATGGCGGGCAATCTTGGCAAAGTCGTCCGGTTGAACGACGATGGCAGCATTCCGGCAGACAATCCCTTCGCAGCCAGCGGCGGCGTTACCGCGCAAATCTGGTCGCTGGGCCACCGCAATCCATTGGGTATCGCATTCGACGGCGATCGCCGCCTTTGGGAAGTCGAAATGGGGCCACAGGGCGGCGACGAGGTCAATCTGATCACGCGCGGCGCAAATTATGGCTGGCCGCGCGCTTCGAACGGATCAAACTATGACGGCAGCGATATTCCCGATCATGTTGCTGGTGATGGCTTTACCGCGCCCAAAGTCTGGTGGAACCCGAGCATTTCGCCAGGCGGCATGATCATTTATTCAGGCGCGCTGTTCCCGCAGTGGAAAGGCGATGCGTTCATCGCAGCACTTGGCGGCGCAGCGCTGATCCGTGTCGACCTTGCCGGCGACAAGGCAAGCAAAGGCGACGAATGGCCAATGAACGCGCGCATCCGCGATGTCGAACAGGCCTCCGACGGCGCGATCTGGGTGCTTGAAGACGGCGCAAACGCAAAGCTGCTGCGGCTGACACCGAAGGGGTGAATGGTTTGGGGGGAGGGGTGTAGCGAATAAATCCGTTTGTCCTGAGTAGGGATTGAGCCTGTCGAAAGCCCGTATCGAAGGACGCTCACGGCAAGCATCCTTCGATACGCCCCTTCGACAGGCTCAGTGGCTACTCAGGACGAACGGAGGTGCATCCCTCACACCCGCAGATACCGAAAATACCAAACCTCATGGCCAAGCCTTCGTGCTTTGCGTTCGTAGCGTGTTTCGGGCCAATCGTCGGGGCGGGTGAGGAAGTCTTTCGGGCCCAAAATCTGCCAGTCAAAATCGCGTCGTCGGTTCATCTGCATCATCGCCCAGCGGACGTAGATCGGGTGATCGGTGCCAAAACGGAACTCGCCGCCGGGTTTGAGTTTCGCCGCGATCCGGTCAAGCGGGCCGGGGTTCATCATCCGCCGTTTGGCGTGGCGCGCCTTGCGCCACGGATCGGGGTGGAGGAGGTAGACACGCTCAAGCGACGCATCGGGCAGCCGCGCGAGCACATCAAGCGCGTCACCCATGTGCAGCCTGACATTGCTCAGCCCGCCACTTTCGACATGGACAAGCGCACCGACGACGCCATTGAGAAACGGTTCGCAGCCGACAAAGCCGTGATCGGGGCGAGCGGTGGCCTGGGCCGCGAGATGTTCTCCTGCGCCAAAGCCGATTTCGAGCTCAAGCGGACGATCATCACCGAACAATATATCTGCCGTCAGCGGCCCATCAGCCACCGAAATTTGCGGCAGCAAATCTTCTACAAGCGCCGCTTGCCCCTCACGCAGTTTATGGCCGCTGCGTCGCCCGTAAAGGCGGTTGATTGTTGTCGGATCGTTCACCGCCTAGCGCGCGATCGCAGCGCGCGCACGTTCGGCAAGACGGTCGACAGCAGCGGCATGAATCGCGTGTGAGGTCGCGAGAACACCGAACGCTTCACCCTTGGTTGAATTGTAGCGCAGTGTTCCGCCCCTTGCATCGGTCACCGTTGCGCCCGCTTCCTCGGCGATCAGCGCAGCGGCGGCGATATCCCATTCATGGCCCCAGCGCAGGGCGGCGAGGAGGTCGGCTTCGTCCGCGCCGACCATCGCGATCCGCAACGCAATCGAATTAGGCCGCTCGACGCAGACGAGATCGCTGTCGGTTTTTGGAAGCATATCGGCGGGCACACGTGCTCCTGAAAGCGTGATCGCCTTGCTCGCAGTAATCGGCACGTCGTTGCGGAATGCGCCGCCGTTTGCACTGGCATACCAATGCTCGCCGCGTGCGGGCGCATCAAGCACGCCGATCATCGGGCGACCACCCTCGACAAGCGCAACCGACACGCACCATCCCCGACGTCCGCGGACGAAATCGCGCGTGCCGTCAATCGGGTCAACCACCCAGACGCGCGATCGCATCAACCGTTCGGCACTGTCTGCGGTTTCTTCGGAAAGCCACCCCGCGCCCGGATCAAGCTTGAACAATTCGGCCCGCAGAAACTGGTCAATCGCGATATCGACTTCGCTGACGGGGTTGTCGTGCGACTTATCCCATTGTTCAAACGCGCCGCGCCATTTCTGCATCGCCATCGCGCCAGCCGCCTCCGTTATCGCGCGCACCGAGGCGAGGAGATCGTCAGTCACCGGCAAGCGTCATGCCGTCGATCCGCACCGTCGGCGCGTTGGTAGCGTAGCGGAATTCAAGGTCATTCGCCGGAATGACGCGCGAAAACATATCGATGAGATTGCCCGCGATCGTCACTTCGGCAACCGCACCGCGAATTTCACCGTCTTCAATCAGAAAGCCCGCTGCGCCGCGGCTATAATCGCCTGTCAAGCCGTTGATTGCCGATCCGATCAGATCGGTGACGTAAAAACCGAGCTTGATGTCGGCCATCAGATCGGCGGGTGAGACGCTGCCAGCCTCCATGTGGAGGTTTGATGTCGAAACTCCGGGCGCGCCGCTTGATCCGCGCACTGCATGGCCGGTCGGGTTCAGCCCAAGCTGGCGCGCCGACGCCGATTCCATGAGCCAGCCGGTGAGCACGCCATCATCAATGATTTTGGTTGGCCGCGTTTCAAGGCCCTCTCCGTCAAACGGGCGTGACCGCATCCCGCGTTTACGCAGCGGATCGTCAATGACGTTGATCCCGCTGGCAAAGATCGCCTGTTCAAGCTTGTCGATCAGAAAACTGGTTTTGCGCGCAATCGCGCTCCCCGTGATCGCGCCTACAAGGTGGCCGAGCAGTGACGAACTAACGCGCGGATCGAGAATGATTGGCATCGGCCCGCTTTTGGGCTTGGTCGGATTGAGCCGCATCACCGCGCGTTCAGCGGCGAGCCGCCCGATCCCGCCCGAGGCTTCGAGATCCTTGACGTAACGCGCTGTGTGATAGGCGTAGTCGGTCTGCATCGTGCTGGCTTCGCCCGCGATGACGCTCACCGAAACCGAATGGTTCGAACCTGTGTACCCGCCAAGAAAGCCGTGGCTGGTGGCCAATGCGCGCACTGCGCGTCCGGTTGATCCACTTGCGCCTTCGCTGTTGGTGATACCCCGAACCGCGCGCGCCGCATCTTCGGCTTCGAGCGCGCGCTCGCGCAGCTTGGCTGATGGGATTTCGGCCCCGTCGTCAATCTGAAGGTCGGGCGGCGTTTCTTCAAACAGCATTTTTGATGGAGCGAGTCCGGCAAAGGCATCGTCGGGTGCCTGTCGCGCCATCGCCACAACGCGTTCGGCCAACGCGTTGAGCGCATCGGGCGAAAAATCCGAAGTTGATGCACTTGCTGACCGTTTGCCGACAAATACACGCACCCCGATATCTTCGTTTTCGGATCGTTCGACGTCTTCAAGCGCGCCAAGCCGCACCGCTACTTGTGCCGAAGCATCACCCGAATACACGACGTCAGACGCATCGGCACCCGCGCGCCGTGCCCGCGTGATGAGGTCAACCGCGCGGTCTTTTGCTTGTTCTACTGATAACATCTGGTTCGCTTAGGGAGATCGCGCGCAAACCTCAAGCCGCGCTGCCCACAACGATGCAGGCCAGCGCCATCAGCAGCCCGGCAAATCGGTTTGATCGGAATTTGGCGAGCGGGTCGCTTCCGTCGTCAATGTTGAGGTTGAACGCCTGCCACGCAAGCTGCGCCGCAACGGGCAGCAGTGCGACAAGCGCGATTATCTGCGGTCGGATCATCCAGAACGCGGTCGACCAAAGCAGCAGCGCCAACCCGTAAAACAAAATCACACCGCCGCGCACATTTTTCCCAAGCCGCAGTGCCGAAGACCGGACACCGATCAGCGCATCGTCTTCGCGGTCTTGCAGCGCATAAATCGTGTCATAGCCGATCACCCAGGCAATCGTTCCCGCGTAAAGCGCGGTGGTTGGCAATGAAATGACGCCGTTGACCGCAGCGCCGTTGACCGCAGCGCCGCCAACCAGCGCCCCCCATGAGAAAACAAGCCCAAGCCATGCTTGCGGCCACCACGTGATGCGTTTCATGAACGGGTAGGCTGCCACTGGCAAAAGGCTGGCAATTGCAACGATCCGGGCGGTTCCTGGCAATTGTAACAATACGATTAGCCCAATCAGGCTGAGGAAGATGAGCCAGAGCCAAGCTGCTTTGCGGGTCACAGCGCCGCTTGCGATCGGACGAAGGCGCGTGCGCTCGACTTGCATGTCTAGGTCGCGGTCGACGATGTCATTGTAAACACAGCCCGCGCCGCGCATTGCGATCGCGCCAATCAGCATCCAGACCATCAGCGGCCACTGCTTCGCCGCACCGCCAGCCAGTGCGAGTCCCCACGCGCACGGCCAGTAAAGCAACCACCAACCAATCGGCCGATCAAATCGTGCAAGCAGTGCGAAGGGTCGCGCGTCGCTTGGCAACCAGCCGACAAGTCCGCTGATCTCAGAATCGGGCGTGATCGCAGGCTCGACAGTCGGTTCTTTCATGGTACGAACGCCTTATGACCGCAACACCCGCATGGCCACCCCAAAGCACCCCGCGCCTGTTTGTTGAGCAATGTCTCGACGTCCTGACTGAAATTGAAATTGACGGGCCATCTGCGCATTATCTGATTTCAGTGATGCGGATGAAAACGGGCGCGCCCGTCAAACTGTTTGATGATCAGAGCGGCGAATGGCTCGGCGAAGCCTCCGATGTCGGAAAGCGGTCGCTAACGATTGCGCTGCGGGGGCAATTACGACCGCGTGAAATCGTGCCGAACATCTGGCTTGCCGCTGCGCCCATCCGCAAAGCGCGTTACGACTGGGTCGCTGAAAAAGCGTGTGAGCTCGGCGTTGATCGCTTCATCCCGGTTTTGACGCAACGCTGTGTCGCTGACAAGGTCAAGCCCGATCGCCTTCGCGCGCACATGATCGAAGCCGCTGAACAATGCGGCCGTACGGCGCTGCCAAAAGTGGATGAGGTCAGCAAGCTTTCCCCATTCTTGAAAATGCTTGAGCCGGGGCGCGCGCTTTTTTTCGCCGATGAGCAGGGCGGTGCGCCTGCTGCTGATGCCTATGCTGCGCATCGTGGCCCCGCAGCGATTATCGTTGGCCCCGAAGGCGGTTTTACTCACGAAGAACGGGCGCTGCTAGTGGCGCATAGTTCAACCGTTCCAACCTCACTTGGTCCGCGCATATTGCGCGCCGACAGTGCAGCGATCGCTGCGCTTTCGATTTGGATGTCGGTTAACGGCGATTGGCGCTGACTACTTGATCCGCGTTCGAAATTTGATGGTGAAGCTGCTGTTTGGCGCGAATGATCCTTTGGGGTTGATCCGCAATCCGTTGACCGCCGCGTCATATCCAGCCGCCGGCGTATAGCCATAGCTTGAGCCACCATTGTTTGAATAAGTCAGGCCAGCCGGAGCCATTGTCAGCCCGGAAGATCCAGAGATAAATTCGAAATTGGTGGCGATAGGCCCGGCGCCGTCGATATCTCCGTTGAAAAAGATCATTTGGGGCGGAAGCAAATCGAGGAGCACCGTCCCCTCAAGATCAACGGCGCTCGTGTTGGCATTGGAAACCGTCAGCGTATAGATCACGTCGCTGCCGGGCAGGTTGAACCGCGCCGGATCGCTCGTCGCAGTGACAAACGGTGTCGACGACTTCAAAACGCTAAGCGCGGGTAGCGGACAGAAACTGATCGATTGCAAACCCACACCCTGCGGCCCCGTCGCCGTCTCGCCAGTCTGCAGCGGATAATTGCCATAACGGATTTCAACGCGTGTCACGGGTTCAACAAAGCTTGCGTTGACCGTGCCCGTTGTCGAATTATTGCCGCTTGCCCCTGTACCAGCGGCCTGAGAGATTGTCACGGCAACGGGCACAGTGGCGGCACCGACAACCATTGAAGACGTTCCACTGACGTGCGGACCAGCGGCTGTGTTGTTGGTGCCGTTCGGCGTTACCAGCGACGGTGTGTAGCTGCTCGCGCCGTTGCTACCTGCCACCGCTAACCAGTCTCTGAACTGGTTTGCGGTGAAATCGATATCGTTTATCTGGGCCGAGAAATCGCGAATTGGCGTTGCGAAAGTCAGCACGAGTACGAAGACGTTGGTGTTAACCGCGATATTGGGCGTCCGCGCGCCCAAAATACCGCCAAATACAAGGTTTCGGTTGGTTGTGCCGCCATCGTTGATCAACGTTGTGATCGCGGGCATCTGCTGGCCGCCGACGACCGTTCCCGATGCGCCGTTGACGATGAAGCTGGCCGCAATGTTTTGTGTTTGCCCGAGACCGTTTGTCGCGGCGTAGGTGTAGGTGCTCGCGTAGGAGAGCGTCGCCGCAGTTGCCGACGTGAACGAGTAAACAAACTGGTTTGCAACGGGGCAGTCTGCGTGCGCGGATGTGGATGCCAATACGGATAGCGCGAAACCAATCAGTGTCGCAGGTAATCCCTTTGATAAATGTGTCCAGCTGCCCATGATTGATCGGGTGTATCAACCGAAATGGTGCTAATTTGGTTAACATTGGAGCGATAGCGCTTGAATCTCGTCAATTCATTTGATCCGCGCGCGGAATTGGAACGTGACACTGCTGTTTTCGCCTAATATTCCCTTGGGATTGAGGCGGATTGCATTCACCGCCGGATCATAACCCGAGGCGGGCACGAATCCAAAGCTAGACCCGCCATTGTTTGAAAAACTGATGTCAGACGGGGAGAATGTCATCGCCGTCGTTCCGGGCGAAAATTCGACGATCGCAGTGCCCGGGCCAGCATCGTTAAAGTCACCGTTGTAAAACGAAATTTGCGGCGGAAGCGGGTCGGTCACGATCGCGCGGTCGATATCAACCGAGCTGCTGTTGCTGTTCGTAAGCGTGAGCGCGTAGATGATGTCTGATCCCGGCGTATGGAAATTGCCGGATGCACTTGCCAGCGGCGTCGCTGACTTGGTGAGCGTAACCGATGGAAGTGGACAGAAATTGATCGCCTGAATGCCGATAGCCTGCTGCCCTGTGGCTGTTTCGCCCGTTTGCAGTGGGTAGTTACCCTGTCGCACTTCAATGCGCGTGACGGGCTGGATGAAGCTTGCTGTGACCGTGCCGGTGTTTGGATTGTTATTGCTGGCGCTTACACCGGCAACCTGAGTGAGGGTTGCCGCAACAGGCGTGGTTGCGGCGCCAACGACCATCGATGAAGACGCGCTGATATGCGGACCGGGAACGCTGTTGTTTGTTCCAAACGGCGTCGCGAGCGCGGGGGGATAGCTGCTGCCTGCATGGCTGCCGGTAATTTCCACCCAATCGCGAAACTGGTTGAGCGCGTAATCAACATCATTGATCTGAATTGTAAAATCGCGAACCGCATTTGCAAATGTAAATACGGTGACAAACACACGGTTGTTAACTGAAATGTCCGCAGTTCGGCAGCCAGCGTGCCGCCAATGACAATATTTCGATTGATAGTGCCGCCGTCGCCATCAACATCATTGCCTGGCCAAGCTGCGATAAACGTGAGATTTTTTTCATGCGTCAAAATTAACTGCCAAGCGTAAACGTCCGTTTGATTTTGGACGTCAGGAATGGCCCAAACGAGCTGAGATGCTGCCGTTTTGGAGTGATAGCTCGATTGATCGCAACAGCATTTTCTGTTGAAAGCGTTGCGAACGAAAACTGTTTCCATCTGCGCGTTTGCGCTACTAAGAGGTGGCATGAGCACACGTACCGATTCAGGCAAACACGATCCGCAAATCGAAAGCCGCGCAGACCTGATCTCCGTATTTTCGGCCGGAGAGAAACCAAAAAATCGCTGGCGTATTGGTACTGAGCATGAAAAGTTTGTTTACCGGACAAGCGATCATGGTGCGCCATCTTACGAAGAGCGCGGCGGCATTCGCGACTTGCTTGATGGCCTGACGCGCTTTGGATGGGAGCCGATTTACGAAGGCGATCACGTCATTGCGCTCGGCGGCCCCGACGGCAATGTCAGTCTTGAGCCGGCCGGACAGCTTGAGCTTTCAGGCGCACCGCTCGAAAATCTGCATCAGACCTGTGCTGAAACGGGTCGGCATTTGCGGCAGGTGAAAGAGGTGGGTGCAGAACTGGGATTGGGTTTCCTTGGCCTTGGCATGTGGCCCGACAAACGCCGCGAAGAGCTGCCGATCATGCCCAAAGGGCGTTATGCGATCATGCTCGATCACATGCCAAACGTCGGATCGATGGGGCTCGATATGATGCTTCGCACCTGTACGATTCAGACCAATCTGGACTATTCGTCCGAAGCCGACATGGTCAAAAAATTTCGCGTCAGCCTTGCACTGCAACCGCTCGGTACCGCGCTCTTTGCCAATTCGCCGTTTACTGAGAGCAAAACAAACGGATTTCTCTCGTACCGCAGTCATATCTGGACCGACACTGACCCGCACCGCACCGGGATGCTGCCCTTCGTCTTTGAAGACGGTTTTGGCTACGAACGCTATGTCGATTACATGCTCGACGTCCCGATGTATTTTGCATTCCGGAACGGCGGTTATGTGAATGCGGCTGGATTGAGCTTTCGCGATTTTCTAAACGGAGAACTGCGCGTCTTGCCGGGTGAAAAGCCGAGCATCGGAGATTGGAACGATCACCTCTCAACGGCATTTCCCGAGGTGCGATTGAAAAGTTTTCTCGAAATGCGCGGAAGCGACGGCGGCCCTTGGAACAAGATTTGCGCACTCCCCGCGCTTTGGGTCGGGCTGCTTTACGATCAGGGTGCGCTTGATGCCGCTTGGGATGTGGTCAAGAATTGGTCGATAGCCGATCAACAGATATTGCGTGATGCCGTGCCGCGCGAAGGGCTGCGCGCAATTGCCCCTGATGGACGCACGTTGCAAGACTTAGGGCGTGAAATCCTTGATATTGCAACCGCCGGGCTTAACGCGCGCGATCATGTCAATTCGATGGGCGACAATGAAAGTGGCTTCCTCAATCCGCTGCGCCAGATTATCGATAGCGGAAAATCACCCGCCGATGATTTGCTCGAACGCTTCCACGGTGCATGGGGCGGTGATCTTTCCAAAATCTATGATGAAATGAGTTTCTGAAATGCGCCGTGTTTTTATCCTGATGTTGAGCCTCGTCGCTGCTTCACCTGCGTCTGCTCAAAATATGCCAGTTTCAACTTTCCTTGCAAAGGCTGACGCTCTCAAAGCCAAGGGCGCAATGGCGCTTTTTTCGTCTGATGTTGGCTTGATCAAGCAAGAGGTACAGGCGGCTGCGCTTAGCTACCGTAGTGATCGCAAAGCATCCGAAGCTGCGGGTAAGCCAAAAGAAGTATGTCCGCCCGAAAAGGGTTCAATGAATTCTGATGAGATTTTGAGCGCATTCCGCGCGGTTCCCGAAGCTGCGCGTCCCCGCACTACGGTCAAACAAGCCTGGGTGGCATATATGAAGCGCAAATATCCGTGTTCTAAGTGATCTGCTGATCGGGCCGTGCTGGAACGTGGCGACTGGTAAACAACCGCGTGATCAAGCCGTATTGCGCCATCCACTCAGCATATGCAGCATAGGCGGGATCGGCTGACAAATGCCGTTCCTCGGTTTTGGCGCGCCAATAATATATGCCGCTTACGCAGCCAAGCAACGTCGTATTGCGGATAAGATCGGTAATGCTGCCCGTCGTCACTAGAAACGGCAGAAATGTGAACCACCAGAACAGATTTTTGCTGAGATAGGCCGGGTGCTTGGTAAAAGCATATGGCCCATGCGTAAGGATGCCGCGGTCGGTCAAGTTGGAAAAACGGATGCCGAACGCGACCGTTGCCCACGCGTAGATTGCCGTCAGAAACACCAGCAATATGCCCATCGCGGTGGTCAGGGCAGGGTGTCCCGCCAGCCAATAACCCCATTCAGCCCCCCCGATGCGGTAACTAAGCGGGCCGCCTAAATCCATCAGCAGGAATGGGGGATAGCAGATCAGCGCGGCAACCCAGCCGGCCGCATAAGGCGTTGCTGACCGGATATGTGCGTCAAGCGGACGCAGTGTCAAAATGTAGCCCGCGGTCGCAAATCCAACATCCACGACGAACATGAGTACGATCAGCCACTGCGCCAAAACGATTGGATCAGTCTGGATCGCTTGAAAATTGCCGTTGATCACGTCGCGAAACCCGGCGGGCACAATCGATATCATGAACGCGAGGAAAAAAGCTTTGACCGCCCAGCTTCGAAAATGCGCATAGATTGCCTGATCGTCATAGTCCTTACGCCCAATCAGCATCGCGCCGAGCGCCCATGCGCCGTCTCGCGGGTTGATCAATCGCCGGTCAAGCCAGAATATATAGGGCACCGAAATCAACACAAGCGGGATCGCGGCGGCGCCCAATATTTGCATCGAGAATTGATAGCTTCCCTGCCAGTAAAATCGCGCGACGCAGTAGATGAAGGCGATCAACGCCCATGTAGCCCACAACCCCGCTAATTTGGTGACGCTGGTATCGAACATGCTGCGAAGCGTGCGCGGCTGGGAATCCCAATCGATTCCCGTCGATGGGTTTCGGTGCACTTTGTCAACGACAAGTGACCATAGGATCATCGGGATTGCACAGGCAACCACGTTACAAAGTGCAGCGTACGGCCCATCCATCCCGAAATGCAGCGCAACCGCCAGCCAGGCAAACATCCCGGCAAGGCCAGCGAACCCAACGCCGCTGCTCACCGCCGACGGTGGGCGCGCTGGGCGCGTTGCATTAGAGTTACCAGACATGATCGCCACTTAAATCAGAAATAGTAACAAAGGCATAAACGATTTCAACGCAGCGGCAAAAGTCGGCAACATTCGGCGCATCGCGATTTTGCAAGTGCGAAGACTAGGCCGTGTTGACAAAGGATTTCAACCATAGTCTTGCAGCGGCGAGGTTGAGGAAGCTTTCGAATGACAGGATAGTCTTGTCGTAGCGGGTGGC
>JAYVVW010000225.1:0-27673 GCA_043786595.1 Sphingomonadales bacterium
GTAAACGGTCCCAAAGCAAGCGAAGCATCGGTTGAACGCACGCATCTGATGACCGCTGTCATTGGTGCGCGCGGCGGCGTCGGCGCATCGACAATCGCATCGTCACTGGCGTGGCTGTTGAGTGATCAGCACAAATGCTCGACTGCTTTGCTCGATCTTGACATCCATTTTGGTACGGGCGCGCTGGCGCTTGATCTTGAACCTGGACGCGGATTGACCGACGCGATCGACAACCCAAGCCGGATCGACGGACTGTTTATCGAACGGGCAATGGTACGTGCGAATGACAAGCTTTCAATCCTGTCTGCCGAAGCCCCGATCAATCAACCGCTTTTGACAGATGGCGGTGCATTCTATCAGCTGCAAGAAGAAATGCGTTCGGCATTCGAATGCACTGTGATCGATATGCCGCGCAACATGCTGGTGCAACATCCGCATTTGATGGCCGATGTACAGACAACAATTGTCGTCGCCGAATTCACGCTCGCCGGCGCGCGCGATGTGATCCGCATTCTTTCATGGCTCAAATCAAATGCGCCGCAAACCAAAGCGCTTGTCGTCATCAACCGGTCAGGCCCGACTGGCACCGCCGAATTGTCACGCAAAGATTTTGAATCGTCTATCGAACGCAAAATAGATGTGCTGCTGCCAATTGATCTTAAAACCGTCGGTCAAGCCGCCAAACTCGGTAAGTCGGTCGGTGAGGTCGGCAAGGCAAGTAAGCTCGGTCAGGGCCTGCGCGAAATTTCCGACATGCTAATGAATACCGCCGAAGTGATTGATCCAAAAAAGAAAGCAAAAGTGAAAGGCAATTCGCCTTCGCTTGCGCAAAAATTCTCAGGGTTCAGATCATTCCTTCCTGGCAAGTCAAAGCAAGTGCCAAAGGTTGATGCCTGAGGTGAACACAGCGTTTTCCCCCTATTGTGCGCGAGGATTTGATTGATCATGCAACCAACTCAGGTGATATTGCTTGCGGCTGGACTGTTGTTGACGATCGCGGTCGTCATTGTCGCATTTTCAGGTCCGTCGACCGGTAAGGCGAATAGCCGCCGGCTCGGTGCGGTCAAGAATCGTCACGGTGCGGGCACCGCAAATCTGGTCGAGAGCCAGATGCGCAAGATCACCAACAACCGCGATACCAAGATGGATAGCTTCGTACAGGGGTTGATTCCAAAGCCAGCGCTGCTGCGCGCACGTCTCGAAAAAACGGGCAAGAACTGGACGCTTGGCAAATATGCCACGACGTCGATCATTATTGCACTCGTCGTTGGTGGCTTTGCTGCGTTCAAAGGTGCCCCGATCTTGATGGGATTGTTGGCAGGAGCCGCAATCGGTCTCATGATCCCGCACAAGCTGGTCGGTATGCAGATCAACAAGCGCATCAAAAAATTCAACGAACGTTTCCCCGACGCGATCGACCTGATGGTGCGCGGTTTGCGGTCGGGTCTTCCGATTTCCGAAACGCTCGGCATCGTATCGTCCGAACTGCCCGACCCAGTTGGCATGGAATTCCGCGGCGTGACCGACCGGATTCGCATCGGAAAAACGATGGAAGTTTCGCTTCAGGAGACTGCAGACCGGATCGGAACGCCCGAAATCCAGTTTTTCTGCATCACGCTTGCGATCCAGCGCGAAACCGGCGGTAATTTGGCCGAAACGCTTTCCAACCTGTCCGAAGTGTTGCGCAAACGCGCGCAGATGAAGCTCAAGATCAAGGCAATGTCATCAGAGTCGAAGGCTTCGGCCTACATCATCGGTGTGCTTCCGTTCATGGTTTTTGGCATTATTTATTACGTCAACGCGGCATATATGGGTAAATTTTTCACCGATCCGCGGCTTATCGTCGCAGGGTTGGGCGGCATGGTGTGGATGGGCATTGGTGCCTTCATCATGGCGCAGATGATCAACTTCGAAATCTGAGCGTCGGCGCGGTCAAGGGATATAGACAGATGTACGATGGCAGTCCAACGCTCCTCGGAGTCAACGTGTTCTGGGTCGCAACCGCGCTCTCAGGAATTGCCATGCTTGCCGTGCTCGCTGCGCTCTATGCGGTGATGACGGTGCGCGATCCGATGGCCGGGCGCGTCAAGGCGCTCAACGAACGCCGCGAACAGTTGAAGGCCGGGATTGTCGCATCAAACGGTAAACGGCGCGCCAAGCTCAACCAGAAGAATGAAACGACCGACAAGATGCGGTCGTTCCTGTCCTCGCTCAAAGTGCTTCAGGATTCGCAGCTCAAAACCGCGCAGTTGCAGTTAGTACGGGCGGGGATCCGGTCAAAGGACTTGGCCGTTACGGTCATTTTCGCACGGATGTTTCTGCCACTCATTATTGGCGGCGGGGTAATCATCGCGGTTTATGGATTTGGCTGGAAAGCCGATTGGACACCGTTCAAGCGTTTCATGCTGATCGCAGTGTCGCTGATCGGTTTATACAAAGCCCCCGATATTTTCATTTCGAACAAGGCGAAGAAACGCACCGATGCGATCCGCAAGGGTCTGCCTGATGCGCTCGATCTGCTCGTCATTTGCGCCGAGGCGGGTTTAACCGTTGACTCCGCGTTCCACCGCGTCGCGCGCGAACTGGGCAAGGCTTATCCCGAACTGGGCGATGAATTCGCGCTCACCGCAATCGAGCTTGGCTTTCTGACCGAGCGGCGCCAGGCGTTTGAAAACCTTGCCGGTCGCGTCAATCTCGATGCGGTCAAGGGCGTCGTCACGACAATGATCCAGACCGAAAAATACGGCACGCCGCTTGCGTCTGCACTGCGCGTTCTGTCGGCCGAATTTCGCAACGAACGCATGATGCGCGCCGAGGAAAAAGCCGCGCGTTTGCCAGCAATCATGACCGTTCCGCTGATCTTGTTCATCCTGCCCGTGCTGTTCGTCGTCATCCTCGGTCCCGCAGCCTGTGCGATTTCGGACAACTTCGTTGGCGGATAAATGATTATCCCGCTCTCAATGCCGCCTGTGCCGCCGCCAATCGCGCGATGGGCACGCGGTAGGGCGATGCGCTGACATAATCGAGGCCAACGCTTTCGCAGAAATGGATCGACGCGGGATCGCCGCCATGTTCGCCGCAGATGCCCAGCTTGATATCGGGTCGTGTCGCGCGGCCACGATCTGCCGCGATGCGCACCAGTTCACCGACGCCTTCAACGTCGAGCGAAACGAACGGATCGGTTTCGTAAATTCCCTGATCGACGTAATGCGTCAGGAAGCGGCTGGCATCGTCGCGCGATACGCCCAGCGTCGTTTGCGTCAGATCATTGGTGCCAAAGCTGAAGAACGCCGCGACTTCGGCAATCTGCCCCGCCATGAGTGCAGCACGCGGCAGTTCGATCATTGTCCCGACGAAATAGTCAATCCGCTTGCCACGTTCGGCAAAGACGGCCTCTGCGGTGCGGTCAACAACATCCTTCATCAGTTCAAGCTCACGGCGCGTCGCGACGAGCGGGATCATGACTTCGGGGATCGGCGACACGTCGAGATCACACGCCGCCTCAAAAATCGCGCGCGCCTGAATTTCGTAAATTTCAGGGTAGGTCACGCCGAGACGACAGCCACGGTGGCCAAGCATCGGATTGAATTCGTGAAGCTCCGCCGCGCGCCTTTTGAGCGTTTCAATGCCAACCCCCGCTGCTACGGCAACATCGGCAAAGTCGGCCTCCTCGGTTGGCAAAAATTCGTGAAGCGGCGGATCAAGCAAGCGGATCGTGACGGGCAATCCCGCCATTTCTTCAAAAATGCCTTTGAAATCAGCGCGCTGTTCGGGGAGCAGCTTGGCGAGCGCAACGCGCCTGCCCGCTTCGTCTTCGGCAAGGATCATCTGGCGCACCGCCGTAATCCGGCTCGCCTCAAAAAACATATGCTCGGTGCGGCACAACCCGACACCTTCGGCACCAAATTCGCGCGCGATCCGGCAGTCGGCGGGCGTTTCGGCGTTGGCGCGCACCTTCATCCGCCGCGCGGCATCGGCCCAGACCATCAGTGCTGAAAAATCGCTCGAAAGCTCTGGCTGCACCGTGGCCACTTCGCCCGCCATGATTTCGCCCGACGAACCATCGATCGTGATGATGTCGCCCTCATGAATTTCGCGCCCGGCAACGCGGAACACACGCGCCTTGGCATCGATCGCAAGGCTCCCCGCACCCGATACACACGGACGACCCATCCCCCGCGCCACAACCGCCGCATGGCTCGTCATCCCGCCGCGCGCGGTGAGAATACCCTTTGCCGCGTGCATCCCGTGAATATCCTCAGGCGACGTTTCTTGTCTGACAAGGATCACCGCATCGCCCATCTCGGCGCGCTTTTCGGCCACGTCGCTATCAAACACCGCAATCCCCGAAGCGGCACCGGGTGAGGCAGGCAGCCCCTTAGCCAGCACATCGCGCACCGCATTGGGATCAAGCGTAGGGTGGAGTAACTGATCGAGTGCCGCCGGATCAACCCGCGCCACAGCCTCGTCGCGCGTGATCAACCCTTCATTCGCCATATCGACCGAGATTTTGAGCGCAGCCTTTGCGGTTCGCTTGCCCGAACGCGTCTGGAGCATCCACAGCGTGCCGCGTTCAACAGTAAATTCAATATCCTGCATGTCGCGGTAATGCGTTTCGAGGATCGCGAAAACCGCTGCCAACTGCGCGTAGACCTCGGGCATCGCTTCTTCCATGCTCAGCGGCTTGGCGTTCGCACGTTCCCTTGCCGCGCGCGTGAGATATTGCGGCGTGCGGATCCCCGCGACGACATCTTCACCCTGCGCGTTGATCAGAAATTCGCCGTAATAGGCATTTTCGCCCGTCGCGGGATCGCGCGTGAACGCCACGCCGGTCGCCGATGTTTCGCCCATATTGCCAAACACCATCGCCTGAACATTGACCGCAGTACCCCAGTCACCGGGAATGCCGTTCAAACGCCGGTAAACCTTCGCGCGGTCAGACTGCCATGATCCGAACACCGCGCCGACGGCACCCCATAGCTGGTCATGAACATCCTGCGGAAACGGCTTGCCCCAAAGCTGCGCCACGAGCGCCTTATACTGCCCCACCAGCGCGCGCAGATCACCAGCGCTCAGTTCGGTATCAAGATAATAGCCCTTATCTTCCTTGGCGATCTCAAGCGCTTCTTCAAACGCGTGCGGATCAAGCTCCAGCACCACGTCAGCGTACATCTGGATAAACCGGCGGTACGAGTCCCAGGCGAAGCGCGCGTCGCCTGACGAGGCTGCCAGCCCCTCTACGGTGGCATCGTTAAGCCCGAGGTTGAGCACAGTGTCCATCATCCCCGGCATCGACACCCGCGCGCCCGAACGCACCGAGACGAGCAGCGGATCAGCGGCATCGCCAAACGCCTTACCCGTCACGCGTTCAATATGCGCGACACCTTCGCCAACTTCGGCGCGAACATCCTCAGGGAAGCTCTGCCCGACTTCATAATAAAGCGCGCACATCGCGGTAGTGATCGTGAAGCCCGGCGGCACCGGCAGGCCAATCGCCGCCATCCCGTCAAGGTTCGCGCCCTTGCCACCGAGCAAATTCTTGTCACCATCACCACCGTCACTGGCGCCGCCACCGAAACGGTAAACATATTTGGTCATCTGGGGTCAGCCCTCAATTTTGGAAAAATCAGCCACGCGGTGCACTGCATCGCGGAACCGTGCGAGCAACCCTAGCCTGTACGCCCGTTTTTGCGCGTCTGGATCGTTGACCATCACGCCTGCAAAGAACGCATCAATCGGCGCGCGCAGCGAAGCAAGGGCTGACATCGCGGCTTCGAAATCCTCCGCCTCAATCGCAGCGATGGCTAGCGGTTCGGCGACGTCGAGCGCGGATTGGAGGGTGGTTTCAACCTTTAACTCCTCTCCCCTTGTGGGAGAGGGTGCCCGAAGGGCGGGTGAGGGGCCAGCCGCGTCTGCGGCTGAAAGACTTTCCGGTGCCGCAGTAGAAATCGCCTTCGGGGGCATTGAGCCCCCTTCAGTCGAACCCCTCACCCGGCGCTCCGCGCCACCCTCTCCCACAAGGGGAGAGGGGTTTTGCTTCAAAATATTCGCCGCGCGCTTATACCCGCTGAGCAAGTTCGCGCCTTCGTCGGTCCCCACAAACGCCTGCAACGCCCTCACCCGCGCGAGCAGGCGGACGAGGTCGTCCTCCACGCCAAGTGCAAACACAGCATCGATCAGGTCGTGACGGACGCCTGATTCGCGCTGCTGGACTTTGAGGCGGTCAATGATGAAGTCGAGAGTTGGCTCGGTTGCAAGCAAGACTCTAGCGCCAAAACCATCAAGCTGAGTCTTTCTTTGGAAAGAAATTAAATCGTTGATTTGCTTAATGGTCGTCTCAACCATTTCGGCAAAGGCTTCAGGAGTTTCTGAAACCGTCCCATATTTTTCTGGCCAGAACATTCTCCTTGCCAACGCACCCGCTTTTAGGGAGGCATCCTTTGGCAACCGCGCTACTCTCGCAGCTACATCGCCTCTTTGAAGACGCCCATATTCTGACCAAAACAAATAAGAGCAATGGCGCATCAAAACTTCTGACAACCCAATGCGCAAACCATTTTTCTCGACAATACTCAGAATCCCAATGGCTGCCCGTCGGAGTGCAAAGGGGTCTTTCGAGCCGGTTGGTTTTTCATCGATTGCGAAGAATCCAACAATCGTATCCAGCTTATCCGCCAAACTCACCGCCACCGTCACGGGCGCGGTGGGCACGTCATCACCCTGTCCCACTGGTTTGTAGTGATCACGTACGGCGTCGGCAATGGCATGGCCCTCACGCGGGCGCGCGTAATAGCCGCCCATGATGCCTTGGAGTTCGGGGAATTCACCGACCATTCCGGTGACAAGATCAGCCTTGCACAGCCGCGCCGCGCGTTCAGCTTGGTCGGCCAGCTTCTCCCTCTCCCCTTCAGGGGAGAGGGGCGTGTCTACGCGCGCGCCGTTTGTGACAGCCCCCTCTCCCAACCCTCTCCCCTGAAGGGGAGAGGGCTTTATCACGCCACTCTCAACAAGCCACCGCGCCAGTTTCGCCACGCGCTCTACCTTGTCCGCGACCGTCCCCAGTTTCTCATGAAACACGATGTCGTTTAACTTTTCAGCGTGGACATCAAGCTTCACTTTCAAATCCTGTTCCCAAAAGAATTTGGCATCCGAAAGCCGCGCGGCAAGCACTTTTTCATTCCCCGCGACAATTGCCGCGCCGCCGTCGACCGCCTCTATATTGGCGGTGCAGACGAACGCGTTGTCAAGCGTGCCGGCGCTGTCTCGGCAGATGAAATATTTCTGGTTCACTCGAGCGGTCAACTGGATCACCTCCTCGGGAACGCTGAGGAAGGCTGGGTCAAACCGGCCGAGCATCGGCACCGGCCATTCGGTCAGCCCCGCATTTTCATTGACCAATCCGTCGTCAGCTACGAGCATCAACCCCGCGTCGCCCGCGCACTTTTCAGCACCCTCGCGAATGATTGCGCGGCGTTCCTCCTGATCGACGATCACATGCGCGGCGCGCAGGGCGTCGGCGTAATGTTCGGGACTTTGAATGAAGACCGGGCCAGCTGCATGGAAGCGATGGCCAACCGTGTTTTGCGATGACTCGATACCGTCATATCCGCAAATGATGGGGCGTTCTCCGAGCAGCGCCACTATTCCCTGCAACGGTCGAACCCATCGCAGCCCATCCATAGATACTGACGCTTCGCCCCAACGCATTGATTTCGGCCATGGAAAATTGCGTATAATTTCATGAATGGCGCTCATCAAAACGGCATCAGTCGGAAGCCCTGGCTTTTCGATGATCGCGAATAAAACCTTGGTGCCCTTCGCGTCTTCGCGTGAAACAATTTTGACGCCGTCGGGAAGGTTTCGCTTAAAGCCCGCAATTGCCTGTTCAGGAGCATCTGCGCGCGGCCCTTTACGCTCCTCGCTCACCGCGTGCGTTTCAAGCGGCAGGCCGTAAGCGATGAGCGCGAGACGGCGCGGCGTGGCGTAGGTTGCGATGGCATCGGCCTTCAACCCCACCTTGGCGAGTTCGGCTTCGAACAGTCGTTTCAAATTCTGCCGCGCATCATCCTGCATCCGCGCGGGGATTTCTTCGGAGCGGAGTTCGAGGAGGAAATCGGTCACAACCCGTGCTCCTGCGAAGGCAGGAGCCTAGTCCTGTTACGCAGACGCGAAGCGGCTTCATTCGTTAGGGGCTGGGCTCCTGCCTGCGCAGGAGCACGGACGGTGCAGCAAACCATCACGCCGTCCACCCGTTTTTTTCCATCCATGCCTGACAGCTACCCTTTGCCAGATCGCGGACGCGGCCCATGTAGCTGGCGCGTTCCTGCACGCTGATCACGCCGCGCGCTTGCAGCAGATTGAACAAATGGCTCGCCTCGATCGCCTGATCATAAGCGGCGAGCGGGATATTGGCATCAAGGCAGCGTTGGCATTCGGCCTCTGCTTTGGCGAACCCGTCGAACAGCGCGGCAGTATCGGCCACCTCGAAATTATAGGTGCTGAACTCGACCTCATTTTTGTGAAACACATCGCCGTAGCTGACCCCGGCGCTGTTGAACGCGAGATCATAAATGCTGTCGACACCCTGAATATACATCGCCAGCCGCTCAAGCCCGTAGGTCAGTTCGCCCGCGACGGGCTTGCAATCAAACCCGCCCATCTGCTGAAAATAAGTGAACTGCGTGACTTCCATGCCGTCGCACCAGACTTCCCAGCCCAGCCCCCATGCGCCCAGCGTCGGGCTTTCCCAGTCATCCTCGACAAAGCGGATATCGTGGAGCAGCGGATCGATACCAATCGCTGCGAGCGACCCCAGATACAGCTCCTGAAGGTTTGCCGGGCTTGGCTTCATGATCACCTGATACTGGTAATAATGCTGAAGCCGGTTCGGATTTTCGCCGTAACGCCCGTCGGTTGGCCGCCGCGACGGCTGAACATAGGCGGCGTTCCAGTGATCAGGGCCAAGCGCGCGCAGCGTCGTTGCGGGGTGGAACGTGCCAGCGCCAACGCGCATATCATAGGGCTGGAGGATGACACAGCCTTGCTTGCCCCAATAATCATGGAGCGTCAGGATCAAATCCTGAAAGCTGAGAGGCTGAACATCGCCCAATTCCTGGCCCTTCGCAACTGCAACAAATCTGACGCGCGCTTTGGCCGATGGCGTGGGGCGGGTCAAGCAAAGCTGCGTCCACCCCACCATTTCAGCCATTGCAGTTAGAGCGCAAAACGGCGAAATAGCCGCGATGAAAAGCAAGACCCTGTTCACCGCCTTCGGCTGCGCGCTGCTATGCGCCACGACTGTCACTTCGTGCGCGAAGGAACCCGCGATCAAATCGCCCGCTGGCGCTGCCAGGCCGGGGCTGTGGAAAATCGCCGACGCCGATACGACGATCTACCTGTTCGGTACGATCCACGTTTTGCCGCCCAAGTATCAATGGCGGACGGCGGCGTTCAACAAGGTGGCGGCAAAGGCCGATACGCTCGTCCTTGAAGTCGCCGATCTTGATGACCGCGCCAAAACGGCCGAAACCTTCACGCGGCTTGCGGTATCGCCGGGGTTGCCACCGGTGCTTGAACGCGTGTCTGCGGACAAGCGTGCTGGGCTCAAAGACATGATCGACAAATCGGGCTTTCCCCCCGCCGCGCTTGACAAGTTTGAAAGCTGGGCGGTCGCGATCACACTTGCAGGCGGGATGCTTTCGGGCCTTGATCTCAGCCCCGACGACGGCGTCGAGCGTAACCTTGCCGCCGAATTCAAAGCCGCAAAGAAACCGCTGATCGGGCTTGAAACCTCAGAAGGCCAGCTTAGCCTGTTTGATAAACTGCCCGAAAGCGCGCAGCGCACTTTCCTTGCGAGCATGGTCGATCAGAAAATCGATCCGCTCACCGAATTTAACACGATGCTCGGCGCGTGGGCCAAGGGCAATGACAAGGCGATTGCGGTGAGCTTTGATGATGAACTGCGGCTGTCAACCGAGCTCACCGATGTGCTGATTCGCAAGCGCAACGCAAGCTGGACAAAATGGATCGAACAGCGCCTGAGAACGCCCGGCACTGTCCTCATCGCCGTTGGCGCGGGGCATCTGGCAGGCTCTGAATCGGTGCAGACGATGCTCAAGGCCGATGGCTACAAGGTCAGCCGCGTCCAATAGCGGGCGGTAGTTGCTTTTTTCCGTGTTCGCCCCTATGGCCGCGCTCGTTCGGCTATGGTCATCCTTGGAGGCGTGGGCGAACATGGTAATAATTGGAGATACATATGAGCGATCAGCTGACACTGTCGGCCGAAACGCGCGAGCGGGCTGGCAAGGGAGCCTCCCGACTACTGCGTCGTGAAGGCCGCATACCCGCCGTGATTTACGGCAATAATGAAGCGCCAACGGGCATTCATATCGAAGAAAAACTGCTCATGAAGGCGCTGATGACTGGCCATTTCATGAATTCGGTCGTGATGATCGACGTGGGTGGCAAGGCTGTGCGGACACTGCCCAAAGACGTCCAGTTCCACCCGGTTTCAGATCGTCCGCTTCATGCTGACTTCCTGCGCATTTCCGAACATGCCGAAGTCCATGTCGACGTGCCTGTCCATTTCATCGATGAAGAGCTTTCGCCCGGTATCAAGCGCGGCGGCGTTCTCAATATCGTCCGTCATGGACTTGAAATCGTCTGCGATGCGGCAAACATTCCTGATGAGATCGCGGTCTCGCTAACGGGTCTCGAAGTCGGCGATTCGATCCACATCTCGGCGGTCACGCTGCCCGACGGCGTGAAGAGCGCAATTACCGACCGTGATTTCACGATCGCTACGATTGTGGCACCGTCAGCGCTCAAATCAAGCGCAGGTGATACGGCGACCGAAGGCGAAGTCGAAGGCGAAGGCGAAGCCTGATGCCAAAGCCCCTCCCCTTCAGGGGAGGGGTCGGGGTGGGGGCTGTCAACGCATTTGAGCCGTCAGGCTCACAGACGCTCGCCCCTACCCCTTTTCCCTCTGCTCAAGGGGCAGGGTAAGGTCGTGCAACTCTGGGTTGGCCTTGGAAATCCCGGCGCGCTCTATGCGATGCAGCGGCACAATGTCGGCTTCATGTGCGTCGATGCGATTGCCGAGGTGCACGGCTTCTCACCCGAAAAAAAAGGCTTTCAGGGCTGGTGCCGCGAAGGGCTGATCGGACCGGAAAAGATCCTGCTGCTCAAACCCGGCACCTTCATGAATGAAAGCGGACGCAGCGTCGGCGAAGCGATGCGCTTTTACAAACTCGAAACCGGCGATGTCACCGTCTTTCACGATGAGCTCGACCTTGATCCGTTCAAGATAAAGGTGAAAATCGGCGGCGGTACGGCGGGGCATAACGGCCTGCGATCAACCGAAGCGCATATCGGCAACGCGTTTCGCCGCGTGCGCATCGGCATCGGCCACCCGGGGCACAAAGACCGCGTGACGGGCTATGTGCTGGGCAACTACACCAAGGCCGAGATCGACCCGCTGAGCGATATGCTGGGCGCGGTGGCGGCAGAAGCCGATTGGCTGGCAAAGCGCGACGGCGCGCGGTTTAAGAATAACGTCACGATGCGGTTGAATTGAGCTGATTATAGACATCACAACTTTTTATATGATAAGCTTTGACCATGGCAGAATCCGTCGACAATCTGATGCTTGAGCACCTCAAGAAAATCCAGTCCGAGCAGACCGCATCACGCGAACGCGACGCCGAGATGTTGAGCAGACTGGCGCACGTGATCGTTAAGCTCAAAGCGCGTACGAAGCGCGTTGAGCGTTGGTTGGAATTGCAGTCTTAAAACGTACTGACTGATATGCGACCCAAGACATCGAACGCTTGGATAGGGAAACGCTGTTCAGTTTACATCTAGATGCACATTGAAACCCTTTGCGCCTTAGCGCCTTGGCGTGATTCCAAAAACTGTTGCCAATGTGTGTCTGATGAGAATTAAATGATTCACGCCAAGGCGCAAAGGCGCAAAGTGTAATTTCCTTTGAAGGACGAAGAGGTATGACAGACGTTCCTCCTGAGATTGACGCCTTGGCGACCGTTGCTGTCGATTGTGGATTCAAGTTACACAAGGCGTTTGGCCCCGGGCTACTTGAATCTGTGTATGAGGCCATTCTTGCCGATAGCCTTGTGAAACGCGGGCTGAGCGTCGAACGCCAAAAACCTGTGGATATCGTGTATGAAGGCAGCATTTTGCGCGAAGGGTTTCGGATTGACATACTCGTTGAAGGTCGACTGATCATCGAACTCAAATCAACCGAACGCTTGGCTCTTGTTCATAAGAAGCAAGTTCTCACCTACCTCCGACTAACCAATCAGCCGCTTGGATTGCTGATGAACTTCGGCATGGAGACCTTCAAAGAGGGCATGAGCCGAGTCTTGAATACGCATATACGCTAGGTGAAATCCAACCTTCGACAAGCTCGCAACCGAAATGTAAGGGTTGCGCGGTTCATTCATAAGGATCAATAATGGGTTTCAAATGCGGTATCGTTGGCTTGCCCAATGTCGGTAAGTCCACTCTGTTCAATGCGCTGACCGAGACGGCGGCGGCGCAGGCGGCTAACTATCCTTTTTGCACGATCGAGCCCAATATCGGCAATGTCGCGGTGCCCGATCCCCGGCTTTACGCGATTGCCAAGATTGGCGGTTCGGCCAAGATCATCGAAACACAGCTTGGCTTTGTCGATATCGCCGGGCTGGTACGCGGGGCGAGCAAGGGTGAGGGGCTGGGCAATCAATTCCTTGGCAACATCCGCGAAGTCGATGCGATCGTCCATGTGCTGCGCTGTTTCGTTGACGATGACATCCAGCATGTCGAAAATAAGATCGATCCGATTTCAGACGCCGAGACGGTTGAGACCGAGCTGATGCTCTCCGACCTTGAAAGCCTCGAAAAGCGCGTGCCCAATTTGCAGAAAAAAGCAGCACAGGGCGACAAGGAAGCCAAGGCGGCCGCGACAATACTTGGCCGTGCGCTTGATCTGCTGCGCGAAGGCAAACCCGCGCGGCTCGTGATCGCGACCGATCCCGAAGAGGCGCGGCTGCTCGCGCAGGCGCAGCTTATCACGGCAAAGCCCGTGCTATACGTCTGCAACGTCGAAGAGGCTTCGGCGGCCAACGGCAACGACTATTCAGCGCGCGTGATCGAAAAGGCAAAGGCCGAGGGCGCCGAAGCTGTGGTCGTTTCCGCCGCAATCGAAGCCGAAATCGCAACGATGGACGTCGGCGACCGCGCCGAATTCCTGTCTGACCTTGGCCTTACTGAAACCGGGCTGACACGCGTTATCCGCGCGGGCTATGAATTGCTCCACCTCATCACTTTCTTCACCGTCGGGCCAAAAGAAGCGCGCGCGTGGACGATGCACAAGGGCGACACCGCGCCCAATGCCGCAGGCGCGATCCACACCGATTTCGAAAAGGGCTTCATCCGCGCCGAAACAATGGCCTATGATGCCTATGTTGACTACAACGGCGAGGCAGGTGCGCGCGAGGCAGGCAAATGGCGCTCCGAAGGCAAGGATTATCTCGTCAAAGACGGCGACATCATGCTGTTCCGGTTCAACGTTTAGGTGGTCGGCGATTAGCAACCCTTTCCCTCTCCCCTCGTGGGAGAGGTCAGGTGAGGGGCAAAGCCGCGTCTGCGGCTGAGAGACGCTCACGGCGACGATGTGTATGATATGCACCGCACACCGTTCTCTGAGCTTGTCGAAGGGTTGTATTTCGTACTTGATGTTCATCAAAAGAAAGGACAATCCTTCGACAAGCTCAGGAAACGAGAGTTTGCCATGAGTCAGTCTCAATTTGCGGTGATATAAGAGGAGTCTCTTAGCCGCCGGCGCGGCTAGCCCCTCACCTGGCCTCTCCCCACGCGGGGAGAGGAAGCGCATTTGACGGCCCACCCCCCTTGCCATTTCCAACCGCGCCCACCAATGTCGATCGCATGACAACATATTTCGAAGACCTCATCATCGGCACCAGATCATCATTTGGCAGCTATCATGTCACGCGCGAAGAGGTGATCGAGTTTGCCGGGCGCTACGATCCGCAGGCATTCCATCTGAGCGATGAGGCCTCTGCCGCCACGCATTTCGGGCGACTGTCGGCAAGCGGTTGGCATACATGCGCGATGGTGATGGCGATGATGGTCGAAAACCTCAAAGCGTCGGATCAGGCGGGGCTTGGTTCGCCAGGGCTTGACGAGTTGCGCTGGCTCAAGCCGGTTTATCCCGGCGATACGCTGCGCTGCGAGATTGAGCTTTATGAAAAGACACCGTCGCGGTCGCGCCCCGAAATGGGATCGTTCCGCAGCCGAATTTCGGTGTTCAATCAAGATGATGTGAAGGTGATGAGCTTTCTGTCGATCGGGCTGATCCGCACGCGACCTGTTTAGCAATCCGGGCCGCCTTTCCCGAAGCAAACGCGGCCCCGCACACTCAACGCTTTTTCTTGTCGGCCCAGATGCTCTTGTAGCTCATGTAGCAAAGCCCGGCGAAGATCAGCAGGAAGATCATCGATGCCAGACCCGCACTGTGGCGCGCTTCAAGCTTTGGTTCGGCCGTCCAGATCAGGAACGCCGAAACGTCCTTTGCCATCTGGTCGACCGTCGGCTTGGGCGCACCCGCGCCGTAGGTGACTTGACCGTCGCTGGTGAGCGGCGGGGTCATCGAAAGGTTGAGGTTCGCAAAGTAAGGATTATAGTGCAGCCCAGCGCCGGGGCGTGCGTCCTTTGGCAGATTTGCTGGCGGCGTTTCATATCCGGTCAGCAGCGAATACACATACGGTGCGCCGCCCTCGCGTGCCTTGGTAATCAGCGAAAGGTCTGGCGGAAGCGCATTGTTGTTCGCCGCGCGTGCTGCGGTCTCATTTGCGAACGGCATCGGGAAATAATCCGATGACAGGTTTTTGCGCGATGCCGCTTCACCCGTTTCAGGATTGATCGATGGCTGCTCGGTTGTCCATTCCGCCGCAAGCGTTTTCACCTGACCCGCTGTGTACCCAAGCGCTTCAACATCGCCGAAGCGGACATGCTTCAACGAGTGGCATGCCGAGCAGACTTCCTTGTAAACCTGAAGACCACGCTGAAGCTGGGCACGATCAAACTTGCCGAGCGGGCCATCGCTTTCGAACTCGACCTCTTTATGCTCCTTGTGGAACATCATAGTCGCGGTCGCTTCGGGGAAAGAATGCGAGGTAAACAGGACGCCAGCGAGCAACGCCGAGACAAAGCCGATGCCAACGAAAAATGCGAGAATGCGAACCATGTTTCCAGCGCCCCCTTAAGCTGTCACGCCAGCGAGCGTGCCGCTGTTGCTGGTAGAATTGCCAAGCACCGATTCGGTGATTGAATGCGGCAGTGGCAACGGCCGTTCGATCTTTGATACGAATGGCAAAATGATCAGGAAATGTGCAAAATAATAGGCTGAGGCCAGCTGACCAAGGATTACCCAAGGTTCTTCGGCAGGCTTCATTCCGCAAATCGCCAGGATCACAATGTCGAACATCAACCCCCAGAAAAACCATTTGTAGAGCGGACGATAGGTTGTCGAACGCACCGGCGAACGATCAAGCCACGGCAAGAAGAACAACAGCAGGATCGAAGCGAACATCGCAAGGACGCCCCAAAGCTTCGCCGGGATCCACAGGAAATCGACCGTGAACGCACGCAGGATCGCGTAGAATGGCCAGAAATACCATTCGGGAACGATATGCGCGGGTGTTGAGAGCGGGTTCGCCGGGATGTAGTTATCGGCATGGCCGAGCGCATTTGGCCCAAAGAACAAGAGACCGGCAAAAATGATCAGAAAGATCGCGACGCCAAAGCCATCCTTTGCGGTGTAATAGGGATGGAATGGCACCGTATCCTGTTCGGTCTTGACCTCGACACCTGTCGGATTGCTCGAACCCGGAATGTGGAGCGCCCAGACGTGGAGAATGATCACGCCGAAAATCACAAACGGCAGCAGATAGTGGAGCGAGAAAAAGCGGTTGAGCGTTGCGTTATCTGGCGCGAAGCCACCGAGCAGCCATTGGCGTATTGGCTCACCAACCACGGGTATCGCAGAGAAGAAGCCGGTGATGACCTGCGCGCCCCAGAAGCTCATCTGACCCCAGACGAGAACATAACCCATAAAGCCAGTTGCCATCATCAAAAGGAAGATCACGACGCCGAGCAGCCAGATCATTTCGCGCGGTGCCTTGTACGAACCGAAATAAAGACCTCGGAAAATGTGCATGTAGACGACGATGAAGAACATGCTCGCGCCGTTGGCGTGGGCATAGCGGATCAGCCAGCCCGAATTGACGTCACGCATGATATGTTCAACCGAATCGAATGCGATCTGGCCATTTGCGGCATAGTGCATCGCGAGGATGATTCCGGTGATGATCTGGATAACCAGCGCGGCGCCTGCCAGAAAACCGAAGTTCCAGAAATAATTGAGGTTGCGCGGCGTTGGATAGCCCGCGCCGACGGCATCATAAACCAGCCGGGGCAGCGGCAGCCGCTCATCCACCCACTTCATCAGCGGATTTGACGGTGTGTAGGTTTTTGCCCAGGGAAAGCTCATGATCTTACGTCCTTAAATCGATCGGTTGATACGGTGCGCATCAACCAATCTGAACAACCGTGTCTGAATTAAAAACATATTCGGGAACCGCAAGGTTCTTTGGCGCGGGGCCTTTGCGGATGCGTGCTGCGGTATCGTAATGCGAACCGTGGCACGGGCAGAAATAGCCACCGAAATCGCCGCGGCTTTCGCCCTGCGCAGCGCCAAGCGGGACACACCCAAGGTGGGTGCAGACGCCAAGCGTAATCAGCCAATTGGCTTTGCCCGCTTTGGTGCGCTCTGCAAGCGTCTGCGGATCACGCAGCGAACCCGGCTCGACAGCATTTGCTGCTGCGATTTCGACGGGCGTCAGATTGCGGATAAAAATCGGTTGTTTGCGCCAGCTCGTTTTGATCGCTTGTCCCGGTGTGATCGATGAAAGGTCAACTTCGATCGATGCGAGCGCGAGCACATCTGCCGACGCATTCATCTGGTTGATCAGTGGGAGCGCGATTGCGGCTGCACCGACGCCGGCAAAACTCACCGCAGCGATATTGATGAAGTCACGGCGACGGACGCCCTCAACAACTATTCCTGCGTCTTGCACGTCGCCCTGTTGCCCAGCTTCCATATTAAACCCTTGTCTCATTCACAGTCGAAAACCGCGCCGCGCGGCCAGCACCGCCTTCATGTTTTGCGGGCTGAATAGCGATGTTGCAGCAAGATGCAACCGGCCAATTTCACTCTCTTGCCGCATGGCATCGCGCGTGATAGCCGATTGGCGTGCGGCTTGCGATGTATCAACCCGAAATTCCCGGAAATCTGGGTGCAGTCCTGCGGTTGACTGCATGTTTTGCCGTGGGTGTTGATGTCATCGAACCATGCGGCTTTGCCTTTTCAGACAGAAAACTCAAACGTGCGGGCATGGATTATATCGATCATGTCGCGCTGACCCGGCACACCGATTGGGACGCGTTCGTGACCGCTGCGAAGGGTCGGATCATCCTCCTGTCGAGCAAGGCCGAAGCGCGGCTTTATGATTTCGCCTTTGCCGCCGATGACATCTTGCTGATGGGGCAGGAAAGTGCGGGCGTGCCCGATAAAGTGCGCGCCGCGTGCGATCATCAACTGCGGATTCCGCTCAATCCAGCTGTACGATCCTTGAATGTCTCGGTTGCCGCTGGCATTGCGCTGGGCGAAGCGCTTCGTCAGACAGGACAGCTCCCGATATGAACGACCGATTGCGATGCTGATCCTTGACGACCGCCAAACTGCCGCGCGGACGTGGTTTGAACTGCTGCGTGACCGCATCACCGCCAGCTTTGAAGCGATCGAACGCGAAGCCGGGAGCGATGCCGCATTCAGATACACCCTTTGGCACCGCGATGATGATCCATCGGGTGATAGCGGCGGCGGCGTGCAGGGGGTGATGAAGGGCAGGGTGTTCGAAAAGGTTGGCGTCAACGTGTCGACCGTTGCAGGTGCCTTTGCTCCCGAATTCAGCAAGACAATTCACGGAGCCGCCGAAATCCCGGTCTTTTTCGCAACTGGAATCAGCCTTGTTGCGCACATGGCGAACCCGCATGTGCCCGCTGTCCATATGAACATGCGCTATCTGGTGACGCAAAAGAACTGGTTTGGCGGTGGTGCTGACCTCAATCCACCACTGCCAATTGCCGAGGATACCGATGATTTCCACGCAGCGATGGAACAGGCCTGTGCGGCGAGCCCGGCGGGCGACTATCCGCGGTTCAAGCAGTGGGCCGATGATTATTTCTGGATTCCGCACCGCAAGGTTCACCGTGGCGTTGGCGGGATATTCTACGATCACCTCGATTGCGACGGCGACACTCACTTCGCGGATAACTTCGCGCTGACCCGCGCCGTGGGTGAGGCCTTTCTCGACGTCTACCCCGCGATTGTCCGCAGGCGCATGAATATGGCCGCGACCGACGGCGATAAGGCGGTTCAGCTTGCATGGCGCGGACGCTATGCCGAATTCAACCTCGTCCATGATCGCGGCACATTGTTCGGGCTCAAGACCGGCGGCAATATTGATGCGATTCTGATGAGCCTGCCCCCCGTTGCAACATGGGCTTAACCCCCGTCCCGCGCGGCGAGATTGCAACGATTGTCACCGCGCTTGAAATGACCGCGCGGCCTGCACTGCGCCCGCTCCCCACCTCTCCGCTGCGGCTTGCGCGGTGGCAGAAGCCTGATCCGGAGCGCTACCGGACATTGTTCAGCCGGATTGGCGCGCCGTGGCTGTGGTTTTCGCGGCTGATCCTCGACGATGCGCGGTTGATCGAGATTATCCACGACCGCGCGGTCGAACTCTGCGCCGTCGTTGACCCGGCAGGCATTGAAGTCGGAATGGTTGAGCTTGATTTTCGCAAATCCGGTGCGTGCGAGATCGCCTATTTCGGGCTCATCCCAGAGCTATCGGGGCAAGGCCATGGCCGCTGGCTGATGGCGTACACGCTGGCGCAGGCATGGCGCAGCGGCGTCAAACGCGTGTGGGTTCACACCTGCACGCTCGATAGCCCCGGCGCGCTTGGATTTTACCAGCGCCAGGGGTTCACGCCCTATGCACGCAGCGTTGAAATTTTCGCCGATCCCCGGTTGATCGGAATCCTGCCCGAAACTGCCGCGCCGCAGATCGCGTTGCTACGCTGAACGCGCCGACAGCGCACGGTAAAGCTGCGCGGTAAAGGCGATTGAAACCAGCGTCAGCCCCGCCGATAGCATCCCGCTAACGAGTGCGACCATAACATCGCCCGCAAAGGGTGCGCCCAACAGATTTGCGATACTTTTGAAAAACAGTCCAAATATCGTCGTCGTCGCGGCACCGAGTACAAGTGCGACGAGCAGGAACAGTACCATAATCCCCATCAGACGCGCCACCATGCCGCGTGTCGCTGCGAACGCATTGCGGATCGATACGAGCACGGGCGGATTGCGATCAACGATTTCAGCATTGAGGGTAATCAGCCGAATCATCACGTAAACGACGCCAGCGAGCGTCAGGAGCAGGACAAAGGCTGCAAGTGGCGGGATTGTCGGCCGGGCCGAACTGAGATCAACCCCGCTCGACGCAAGCACCAGCGCAAGCGGGATCAGCAGCATGATGAACAGAATCGCCGCGATCACGATGAGCAGCAGCATTTTGGGCATCCGCGCGCGCGCTACCTGAAGCGATTCGCCGACGCTGATCCCCGGGGTGAGGCATAGTGCCATGAGCGCGAGATTTCCGAACAATGTCCAAAGGCTCGCAACCAGAAACAAAAGCATGAGCGATCCGCTGACGTTATCGCCTGAGATCAATTCGGGTTGAATCAATCCCGATACTGCGGCGCCCAAGCCCACGGTTACCAGCGCCAATGGCACCATCAACCGCCACTCGCGTAGTAACAATGCCTTCGTTTCGTCGCCGAGCGTGGACATTGAGATTGTGGATGGGGAAATCGTCATTATTTGTCCTGCACTATTTCTGGTCGCCGCTCTAACCGTATCACCGACGTGATGCCACTTGGAAAATCATGGTCGCCGTGCCACGTCAGCGCGGTGACACAGACGATGGACATCGATTGGGACGTAGCCACCGCGCCAGTTGACTATCCGCACGCGCTTGCCGCGATGTCGGCGCGTGCCGACGCGATTGCGCAAGGGGCCGCGCGCGAACAAATCTGGCTGGTCGAGCATCCGCCGCTTTATACCGCAGGCACAAGTGCGGATCCGGCCGAACTGCTTGATCCGCGCTTTCCCGTTTACCAGGCCGGGCGCGGCGGGCGTTACACCTATCACGGGCCGGGGCAGCGGATCGGCTATGTGATGCTCAATCTCGCGCAGCGCGGCCGCGACGTGCGCTGTTTTGTCGATGCGCTTGAGGGATGGGTGATTGCCGCACTTGCCGAACTTAGCGTCGAAAGCTGGCGCGCGCCCGGCCGCATCGGCATCTGGACCAGCGATAATGGTCGCGAAGCCAAGATCGGGGCGATCGGCGTGCGCGTCCGGCGCTGGGTTAGCTTCCACGGCTTTTCGATTAACCTGAACCCGAATCTTGGTCATTTTGACGGTATCATCCCGTGCGGATTGGCTCAATATCCCGTGACCAGTCTCACCAAACTTGGCGTCGTCACCGATCAGGCAAGCCTTGATGCCGCGCTTTTACACACATTTGAGCCATTTTTAGATCGTTTATCAACCGTTAAAAATTCCGCTTGAGCGGCGCAGACAAACATTCTAATGTCCACTAAGGATAGGGTCTATTATTTGGTTTGCCCGATCCCACTTTTTCCTTGGGAGCTATTTAATATGCGCAAGATTATCACTGTTTCGACCATCGTCGCCGCTTCACTCGCACTCGCCGCTTGCGGTGGAAGCCAGCCAGCCGCAACCGACAACGCAGCCGTCACCGAAATGAACGCTGCTGATGCGATGGAAGGCACGTCCAACGATGCAATGACCAATGTTGATGCCGCTGCTGGTGCAGATGCCAACATGGCGATGGATGCTAACGCAACTGGCACCGACGCAATGGCTGCAAACGCAACCGACACGATGGCTGCGGATAACGCTGCCAAGTAATTGCGCTTCGGCATGACCTGAAAAGAAGCCGTCCGGGCGACCGGGCGGCTTTTTTTGCTGTCCATCACGCGTTAAGGCGATAGAAGCCACATCCTGCGCTGCGTTCAAAGGGTCGGGAGTGAGTATGTTATCGTTGGTTCGGAATTTTCTGCTGGCAATCATCATGGCATCGTTCGCGCCACTACCAGCCGCCGCGCAGATTTTCTGGCGCGCGCCCGATTTTTCCGGCGTGCCGCTCACCAGCTACGAAACGGGGATGGGACTTCCGCTGCCCGGCGCAACAAACGCCGAGCAACTGGCGGCGATTGCATGGAATATGCGATCGGGGCTCAACGTCGCGGCGCTCCAATGTGTCAATGAGCCAACGCTGCTGACGCTTGAAAATTATAACGCGATCCTTGGCAATCACAGCGCCGAACTCGCGACCGTGTTCACGACGCTTACAGGCTATTTCAAGCGCGTGAACAAAACGCCGCGTGCGGGCCAGCAGGCGCTCGATACGTTCGGCACCAAAACCTACAGCGGATTTTCATCGGTGCGCGCGCTGCGTGGTTTTTGCACGGCAGCGGGCAATGTCAGCCGCGCCGGGCTGTTCACGCCGCGCGGCGGTTTCACTGATTTTTCCAAGCAATATCTCCGTGAGCTGCGCAACAGCCTGGTCTATGTCGGCGAACAGCAATTTCGCGGCGTTTCGCCCACGCTTATCAACCGCGTGCCACGGCTTGATGAACGCTGCTGGAAAAAGAACCGCTACACCATGAGCTGCGGGCTCGTTTACTAAGTTTGGATCAATTAACGCCGTTTGTCCTGAGTAGCCACTGAGCTTGTCGAAGGGGCGTATCGAAGGATGTTTGGCGCAGGCGATCCTTCGATACGGGCTTTCGACAGGCTCAATCCCTACTCAGGACAAACGGATTGGCTGAAAGCCCTCTCGCTTTAAGCAATCCCGAGGATCTTGTGCGTCTGCGTCGACAGACGCCATTTGGGATGCGCGAGGACAAACGCAACTGACGCCGCGCGGCTTTCAGCAATCATCGGCCCGTCCATCGGCTGGATCAGGAAGTGATCGAATGCCCAGTCTTCCATCGCGACCGGATCACTCCCGGGCTGCGGCCAGACGAGCTTGAGTTCATTGCCACTGCGCTGGACCGTCTCACTGCCCGCCTTGGGGCTGATGCACAGCCAATCGATGCCAGGCGGCGCGGCGATCGTGCCATTGCTCTCGACGCCAATCTCAAATCCGCGCGCGTGGAGCGCATCAATCAGCACGCCGTCAAGCTGGAGCAGCGGCTCTCCGCCGGTTATCACGACATAGGGCACACCGCCGGTCACTTCCCCCCAACACGCAGCAACGACACCGGCGAGCGCGTCGGCAGTTTTGAATTTTCCGCCGCCATCGCCGTCGGTGCCGACAAATTCGGTATCGCAGAATTGACACACGGCGGTTGCACGGTCGGCCTCACGCCCGCTCCACAAATTGCATCCGGCAAAGCGCAAAAATACAGCACGCCGCCCCGCATGTATGCCCTCGCCTTGCAACGTCAGGAATAGTTCCTTGACCGCGTAAGTCATGCAAGCAGCCCGTCGATCAGCCCGGCCTCAGCAAACCCCTTGGCGCGCAGGCGGCAACTGTCACATGCGCCGCAGGGCTTGCCGCCAGGCGTGGGATCATAGCATGACCAGCTCTGCGCGGTGTCGAGCCCCAGCCGCGCAGCCTCACGCGCGATGTCGGCCTTGCTCAGATCGATCAGCGGGGTGTGGACGCAAAACGGCGCGCCTTCGACACCTGCCTTGGTCGCCTGCGTCGCAGCGGCTTCGAACGCGGCGATGAAATCGGGGCGGCAATCGGGATAGCCTGAATAATCGAGCGCATTGACCCCGATCACCAGATCGCACGCACCGCACGCTTCCGCCCAGCCAAGTGCTAGCGACAGGAAGATCATATTCCGCGCGGGGACATAGGTTGACGGGATGCCCGGCGCGATTCCGCCTTTAGGCACAGCAATCGCATCATCGGTAAGCGACGAGCCGCCAAACGCCGACAGATCAACGCCAAGCGTCACATGCCGCTCGGCCCCAAGCATCGCCGCGACGCGCTTTGCCGCTTCAAGCTCGACGCGGTGACGCTGGTTATAATCAATCGTCAGCGCAAACAGTCGGTAGCCCGCCGCGCGCGCAAGCCCGCCAGCCACCATCGAATCAAGGCCGCCTGACAGCAGGACAACCGCCGCAGCACCGGGAGAGGCAGGTTTGATATTCATACCGTGCGCGCGCTATGCTTGAACACACGCGCGCACAAGCCCCGCGTTTGGAAACATCACAAAAAAGGCCGCTCATTTTCATGAGCAGCCAGGGGTGGCCATCGAGGCCAGAGAGGGTAAACACACATGTGTTACCAGCCCCGATTAGCGCAGTAGCGTTAACAAATGATTAGCGCTGCCCCGCGTTGGCGCCGCCAGACGCGGTACATTCGCCGGTGCGCCGCGCCTCATAACTGCGCATGAAGGGCTGCTTGTCAGCAACGCCCTGCGTTTCAATCTGGACAAGCCGCGAGGTCTCGACGCGAATCGTCGTGCGCCCCTGCCCCGCCCCGGCGCAGCGATACTGGACGGTGGCGAGGTGAGCCTTATTCGTCACGACAAATCTTGGACATAGCGCGCCGCTATGGCGGATCTGAAACAGGCTATTGACGTCATTGACACAGAGCGAACGGCTTTCCTGCGCCCCACCGCGTGTGCGCAGTGTCCATTGCCCCGGCTGCAATTGCTGTGTCGCCACTATCGCTGGCGAAGCAACAGGCTGCGTCGGCGCAGCCGCTGCAAGACTGCTCAACCCGACCAATGACATAACAAACCAACGCATCGCACCTGCTCCTGTCTGGAACCAATTCCACACATCGCACCGCTGCGCTGTGATCAAGATCAACCGTGCGTTCGATCGGGCAGAATTAGCGCAAATTTAAGGCAGGTTCGCCGCAACCGGAAAAATCTTTGCGCAAAATTCACAATTGACCGGGATCATGCCGTCGCTGTCTGCCATCGCCGCGCGCTCCTCCTCAGGGAACCGCCCGATCACATCGGCGATATGTGCAGCATCGCAGCGGCAACCGCGTGTCAGCACCGCCCCGCCGAGCACGCGCACTTCGCCTTCATCATGAAACAGCCGCCAGATCAAAGTTTCAAGCGGCAACGCGCGGTCGGTGAGTTCAGGCGCGCCGACGGTAATTCCGCGCGTCATCACATGTTCCCATTCGGGGTGATCGAGCCGGGTATGAATGCGGTCACGCCCATCCTCACCTTCGGCCAGATGCTGAAGCAGAAGCCCGCCCGCAATCCGCCCCGCAACGGCAACACGCACAAGGCTGGGAATCTGTTCGGACTGCGCAAAATAGCTCTCAACCGCCTCGGCAAGGCTTTCGCCGTCGAGCGGAACAATCCCCTGATAGCGCTCGCCCGATGCCGCCTGATCGAATGTGATCGCGAGATAGGCCTTGCCAAACAGCGCAAACAGGCTCGGTTCGGTAGGCAGTTCGGCAACCATATCATCGTCATGCTTGATATAACCGCGCAGTTCTCCGCCGCGATAATCACAGACGAGCAGGCTGACCGGCCCGCCCTCGGTCTGCACCTGCATCGTCAACTGGCCGTCACCGTCCTTGAGCATCGCGCCGAGCAGCGCCGTCAGCACCAGCGCCTCGCTCAACACGCGCTCAACCGGCGGCGGATAGCCGTGCGCGCTAAGGATGGTATCGAGTACCGGCCCCAGCCGCACGAGCCGCCCGCGCGCATGTCGCTCTGGAATGATGAACCCAAGCGCGCGATCAAGATCGGCGTCTGTGCGCACCGTCATCCCAACAGCCCGAACGCCCAGAGCAGCACCGATTTCTGCGCATGAAGGCGGTTTTCGGCCTCTTGCCAGATGCGTGACTGTGGCCCGTCGATCACGCTGCTTGTCACCTCTTCCTCACGGTGCGCAGGCAGACAGTGGAGGAACAGCGCGTCGCCCTTTGCTGCTGCCATCAGTTTGGGCGTGACCTGAAACGGCATCATCGCGGCAAGCTTGTTATGGACATGCTCCTGCCCCATCGAAATCCACGTGTCGGTGATGACCACGTCGGCCCCCGCGACCGCCGTTGCCGCGTCGCCGAAAATGTCGATCGAGGCACCGCCCGCGCGCGCCGCCTCGACAAACTGATCCTGCGGTTCATAGCCTTGCGGACAGCCAATCCGCACGTTGAACTTCATCAGCCCGGCCGCTTCGATGATCGAATGCAGCACATTGTTGCCGTCGCCCAGCCATGTGACTGTCAGGCCGGGAAGCGGTTTGCCATTTTCAATCAGCGTCAGCAGATCGGCCATGATCTGGCACGGATGTGACCAATCGGTGAGGCCGTTGATCACAGGAACGCTCGCGTGCGCCGCCATCTCCTCAATCTTAGCGTGATCATCGGTGCGGATCATGATCGCATCGCTATAGCCCGACAGGATGCGCGCAGTATCGGCGACGCTTTCGCCGCGGCCAAGCTGCATCGTGCCGCCGTCCATCACGATCGTCGAACCCCCCAATTGGCGCATCGCCATGTCGAACGATACGCGCGTTCGTGTCGAGTTTTTCTCAAACACCATCGCAAGCGCGCGGCCGGCAAGCGGCGCATCGGCGTCTACCCGTCCCTTCGTCCAGCCGTCACGCGCGGCTTTCCGGTCAAGCGCATCGGCAAGCATCGCGGCGATGCCGTCTGCCCCGGCGTCGCTCAGGTTGATGAAATGGCGCAGCATTCCGTTCACGCCGCGACGGGCAGAACATAGCTGCGCGCGCCTGCCGACAGTTTTTCGATACATTCGCTGATATGCGATTGTTCGATGGTGAGCGGGGGCAATATCCGCACGACATTATCGCCCGCCGCAACGGTCAGCAGCCCGTGATGATCGCGCAGATGCGCAACGAACGCGCGGCTGTCCGATTTGAGCTTGAGCCCGAGCATCAGCCCTTTGCCGCGCACGCTCTCGAACAACGTGTCGTGATTGGGGATCAGTTGCTCAAGGCTTGCGCGCAACCGGTCACCCGTCGCAGTGACGCCTTCAAGGAAGCCCTCCTCAAGCACGACATCAAGCACGGCGCCGCCCGCCGCCATCGCCAGCGGATTGCCGCCGTACGTGCTGCCATGCGTACCGATGACCATGCCCTTGGCCGCCTCTTCGGTTGCCAGACACGCGCCCATCGGGAAACCACCGCCAATGCCCTTTGCGCTTGCCATGATGTCGGGCGTGATGCCGTAATGTTCATGCGCGTAAAGCTTGCCCGTTCGCGCCACACCGCATTGCACTTCATCAAACACCAGCATCAGCCCGTGCTCGTCGCATATATCGCGCAAGCCTTGCAGGAATTCCTGTGACGCGGGGCGGATGCCACCCTCACCCTGAATTGGCTCAATCAAAAAACCCGCCGTGCTGTCATTCACCAGCGCGCGCGCCGCCTCAAGATCATCGAACGGCGCGTAGACAAAACCTGCCAGCAACGGCTCAAACCCGTCGCGCATTTTTTCCTGATTGGTCGCGCTGATCGTCCCCAGCGTCCGCCCGTGGAATGCGTTGTTGAAACAGATCAGCGTATTACGCTGCGGATTGCCGTTGACAAAATGATAGCGCCGCGCGGTCTTGATCGCGCATTCGACCGCCTCTGCGCCCGAATTGGTGAAGAACACCGTATCGGCAAATGTGTTATCAACCAGCCGCTGCGCCAGCGCCTCACCTTGCGGCGAACCGTAAAGATTGGATACGTGGATCAGCGTTGCGGCCTGCTCGGCAATCGCCTTGGTCAGGTGCGGATGACCGTGGCCAAGCAAGTTGACCGCGATCCCGCTGGCAAAATCGAGATAACGCTCGCCGCGTTCGCCGATCAGATACGCGCCCTCGCCTCGAACCGGACGCACCCCGCACCGCGGATACACAGGCATGAGTGGGGTAATCGTCATGGCAACAGCCTTTCAAAATGAGCTTCAAAACAAAAAGGCGACCAAATTGGCCGCCCCGCTGATCGACTGAACCGCAACATGCGATCCACCAGCGGAACCGGTTTATAACGGCGCAGCATTTTCGCGACAACCCCCGCCATTTCAATCCCCTTCACCGTTCCGCCGATCCAAAACGAATCGGCAAGGACTGGCTTAGTGCGAACCATATGCTGTGGGAAAGAAGTTTTTTATGTTCCCATGTGGATAGTGGGAGATTGGTCGCATTGGTGGCGCAAATGCGTGGATTGGGAGGTTGACATTCCCGCCCGAATTCCCTCATTCTTACCCTTAGACCACGATGACTTTATCGACAGCGACATATTCACAGACACTGGACAACATGTTTTCTCCACCCCTTCGACAGGCTCTGGACATGCTTGCATTCGGACTCAGGGTCCAGGCAACTCCTGAGCCTGTCGAAGGGTCGAGACGATCATGGATGGAGCGGACGACTTTGCTGAGAATCGCGAGCTTGATGCCCAAGGACAGGCACAGCCTATCCGCTCCAGTGTGCCCGGGGTCATGAC
>JAYVVW010000226.1:0-26093 GCA_043786595.1 Sphingomonadales bacterium
TTGCCGTTTGCATCAACAAATCGCGTCTCGCGCGTCGAAGCCGGTGCCGTTTCGCGGCCATCAATCGTATGAACTTTACCCGTCTTTGCATCGTGATAAATTAAAAATCCGCCGCCGCCGATGCCTGATGATTGCGGCTCGACCACAGTCAGGGCCAGCATCATTGCCATTTCGGCGTCGACCGCACTCCCGCCTGCGCGTAAAATGGCGCGGCCTGCCCCGCTTGCGCGCGGGTCGGCGGCGGAGACTACGCCGTGGGGAAAGGGGGCCTTGGCGAAGGCCGGGACGGAAGCGGCCGCGATGATCGTGGCTATCAGAATGGAACCGATTTTCATCATCTATACACTAGTCATGCGCGGCGTCGCGGCAAGCCTTATCGCGCGTCGACGCCAATTGCCTGACTGACGTTGGTCAGCCCATCGCGCGTCACCAGTGTTTCCAGATCACGCAATATCGTTTTGGCAAGGCCGGGGCCGTGATACACAAGCGCTGAATAGAGCTGGATCAATGTCGCTCCGCTTTTGATGCGCGCATAGGCTTCTGCGGCACAATCAATCCCGCCTGCCGCGATTAGAGGTATTGCCCCGCCTGTCGCAGTGCGAAAATCGCGGAGCCGCTGATGCGCCAACGCGCAAAGCGGTGCGCCAGATAGCCCGCCAGTTTCAGCCGCAAACGGTGAACGGAGCCCTGCGCGCGCAATCGTCGTATTGCCAATGATCAGCGCATCAATGCGCGGGATCGCAATTTTGGCAATGTCGTCGATCGCCTGCGGATCAAGATCGGGGGCGAGTTTTAGAAAGATCGGAGGCCCGCCCGCGCGGCGTACGGCATTTACTGCGTCAAGCAGATCGGTGAGCATGGACTTGTCCTGAAGCCCGCGCAGTCCGGGCGTATTGGGTGAACTAATGTTGACGGTCAGATAGTCTGCCAAATCCGCCATCTTTTCGACACCGTGAACATAATCTGCGATCCGGTCTTTGCTGTCCTTGTTGGCGCCAATATTGACACCAAGGATTCCGCCGTGGCCGCGAACACCGCGCAGTCGCTGGGCAACCGCATCCTGTCCGTCGTTGTTAAACCCCATGCGATTGATCACGCCTTCATCTTCGACAAGGCGAAACAGCCGGGGCTTGGAATTTCCCGATTGTGGTTTTGGCGTGACGGTGCCGATTTCAACATGCCCAAAACCAAACGCCATCATCGCGTGTGGTACTTCGCCGTTTTTGTCAAATCCTGGCGCGAGACCCAATGGGTTCAGAAAGGATAGGCCGCAGCAATCCACCGACAATATGTGCGATTTTGCAATAGATTTTCGTGACGATACTATTTGCAACGCCCGGATCGTCAATCGGTGTGATTGCTCGGGATCCAGGGCGAAAATGATCGGACGAAAGAAATGAAAAAGCTTCACGACGCCGTCGTACCATCATCAAAAACTATGTCCATGTTCCAATCATTTTGGCACAGTGAATGTCGATTCTATGCAATACGTGCAATTCCAGATCGCCTATTAAAGTCCCGCGACCCGAGGGGCTTTCGGAGAGATTCGAAAAAACCTTTACCTGAAGGCTTGGCGAGTTTGCTTGCCGGGCCTTTTTTTGTGCGCTGCAAACGGTTGCAATAGGGTGAGTGTCGAATTCATTCTATTTGGCAACATTTATCCAATCGCGCGAATCACTTTTACGGCAGGACGACTTTGCGACCCGAGGGGTTTCAAATTCTTGCGAAACCCTATTCCTCTGGCTTGGTGCTTCACTGCGCCAAGCCACTTTTTTTTGCGCCAGATTTTGCTATCACGTGGCAACGGTCAATTGCGGACGTCGTTCACCGACCGCGTTCGACCAAAGCGGGTGCAAGAAAATATGGATCGATTAGCGTGATAAGGCTCGACTACCGCGCGCCGCCGGTCGATCTGCGTCCGTACATATCGGTCTATTATCTTTTTGAGACTGACGAACCCGAGTTTGCAGACATCGAACGCGCCGATGTGGCGCAGGTGCGCGCCTTCCTATCGGGCAAAGGCGAGGTCATTTTTCCAGATGCCAAGCGCTGGGCGAGCTATCCGGTAACGCTGTTCGGGCCAAGATCGACAGCGTCCACGGTAACCGTGCGCGGCCCGGCGCGTGTGTTTGGCGTGGGTATCCTACCTGCAGGGTGGAGCGCGTTTACCGGGCTTGCCGCGTCGGACCGCGTCAACACGCTCAGTGATGCTACGGACTTGCTTGGCCCGGGAACGCAGGCGGTGCTTGCTGGCCTTGCCCAACTGGCGAATATTGATGCGATGGCCGAGATGATGACCGCAATCGCGCGCCAGTATAAAGATCGTGCGCAAAGCGTCCCGCACTGGTTTATCCGCGCCGTTGATAGCTGGCTAGAGGAAAGGCTTTCGCCCGACATCGTCGACCTTGAAGCAGCGACCGGGCTTTCACGTCGCCAGATAGAGCGCATGACAAAGGAAATTTACGGCGTCGCGCCCAAACTGCTCCAGCGAAAATATCGCGCACTGCGCACCGCAAACCGGATCGCGAACGAGCAGGGTGATTGGCAGGATTTCATCGACGGTGCCTATTATGATCAATCACACTGTATTCGAGAGATCAAACATTTCGTCGGTATCACCCCCGGCGCGATCCGAGAGCATAGCTCGCGTCTATCAACTTTGACCTTTGGCCGATCACAATTAGCGGGCGAAGTCGCGCCGCTTTCCGCGCAAACTTAGTCTGCTGTGCAGTGGACTTTTGCCACGCCTGACGCTGCTGTGTCGCATATTGTCGCGTCATATTATCTGATTGAAGAAGATTATGCGGTGCTTGAGGATATGCAGCGCGCCGATGTCGGGCAGTTGCGCATTTTTCTGCGCGGATCGGGCTATTATGAATTCGGGCGCGGCGTGCGTATTGCGTCGACGCGCATATTCCTGACTGGCCCCTTTACCCAAAGCATGAAAACGGTGGTGCAGGGGCCGGTGCGTTTCATCGGTATTTCGCTAATGCCGCAGTTCTGGGGCGGCGTCGTCAATATCGACGCGGCGTCGCTCAGCAACAGCGGGTGCGAGGCGGCCGAGTTTTTTGGCGTCGAGATTGAATATCTGCATGCCGCGCTTGGTACAATTGAAAGCGTTGAAGAGATGGCGCGGGTGATCGACGCCTTTTTGATCGCAAACATGCGCCCCATCCAGCCCGATCACCGCGTCGTGATTGGCGAAATAACGCGTTGGTTGGCGAGCGCCACCTTCCCCGATCTTGCGCAGCTTTACGCAGGACTTGCACTGTCTGACCGTCAGGTGACGCGTATCGCCAACCGCTATTTCGGCGCGCCACCCAAAACATTGGCGCGAACATATGGCGCGCTCAGAACGGCTTCGGCGATTGTGATGAGTGGTGGCCATATCCCCGATGAAGCGGTGGCTCACTATGCCGACAAATCGCATCTGATCCGCGAAGTCCGACGCGTCACCGGGCAAACGCCGCGCCAGCTTGTCACCAGCCGCAGCCCGATCATGCGGATGACGCTGCATTCGAACAATTTCAAGGAACTTGCGTGCCAGCCTTGATTTTGGCGGCTAGCGGGTGCATTTAACAAATCAGATTAAATTACTCTGATTTGGAAATGTCGTGCGCCTTTCGAGCCTGTCTGACTATGCTGTCGTGATGATGAGTGCGGTCGCGCGCCACTGTGGTCAGGCGCAGATCAACGCAGGTGCGCTTGCGGCGGAAACCGGCATCCCGCTGCCAACGGTGCAAAAACTGGTGAGCAAACTTTCAAACGCGGGGCTGCTCCGATCAGTACGCGGTGCGGGCGGCGGGTTCAAACTTGCGCGGCCCGCAGCGGCAGTCAATCTCGCTGACATTATTGAGGCGATCGAGGGCCCGATCGCGATGACCGCCTGCGTTGACACCGGGCGACATGATTGCGGGCTTGAAGGAAATTGCCGCGTTCAGGCGCATTGGCCGGTGGTCAACGATGCGGTGCGCGGGGCGTTGGCGAATATCAATCTTTCAGCCTTAGCAATATCCGCCTTCCCGAGCGAAGACGAGGGACTCGTTCGAGCGCAGCCGGGAACGACTAGAACGGCGCGCATAAACCTCGACTATGCTCGGCATCGTTCCTCGTCTTCGCTCGGAAAGGCGGCATTGTGACACAACAGACCATTCTGAAAGAGGCGCGCATCAAAGATCAGGCTGCTCATGATGCTGCGGCATCTGTCGCTGATTATGAGCATGGCTGGTCTTCGGAAATCGAAACCGAATTCGCGCCCAAGGGGCTCAATGAAGATACTGTCCGCTTCATCTCCGCCAAGAAGAATGAGCCCGAGTGGATGCTCGAAAGCCGCCTCAAGGCATTTCGCCACTGGCTGACGATGACGCCGCCTGATTGGGCCAAGCTCGAAATCGATCCGATCGATTATCAGGACGCCTATTATTACGCCGCGCCAAAGGCCAAGCCAAAGCTTGGCAGCCTTGATGAAGTCGATCCTGAAATTCTGCGCGTGTATGAAAAGCTCGGCATTCCGATTGCCGAACAGAAAATGCTCGCAGGCGTTGAGGGCGGCGAAAATGGTGGACTCCCCGCGCGCCGGGTTGCGGTCGATGCGGTGTTTGACTCTGTATCGGTGGCGACCACCTTCCGGGCCGAGCTTGAAAAGGCGGGGGTGATCTTCCGTTCGATCTCTGAGGCAATCCGCGAATATCCTGACCTCGTCCGCAAATGGCTCGGGCGTGTCGTGCCGATGCACGATAATTATTTCGCCACGCTCAACTGCGCGGTCTTTTCCGATGGGACGTTCGTTTACATCCCGCAAGGCGTGCGCTGCCCGATGGAGCTTTCGACCTATTTCCGCATCAACGCCGAAAATACCGGCCAGTTCGAACGCACGCTAATCATCGCCGACAAGGGCAGTTATGTCTCGTACCTAGAAGGCTGCACCGCGCCGATGCGCGATGAGAACCAGCTTCACGCCGCTGTCGTCGAACTTGTTGTGCTCGACGACGCCGAGATCAAATACAGTACGGTGCAAAATTGGTATCCCGGCGACGCGAACGGCAAGGGCGGCATCTACAACTTCGTCACCAAGCGCGCTTTGTGCCAGGGGCGCAACAGCAAGGTGAGCTGGACGCAGGTCGAAACTGGTAGTGCGGTGACGTGGAAATATCCTTCTTGTGTTTTGAACGGCGAAAATAGCGTCGGCGAATTTTACTCGGTCGCGGTGACCAACAATTACCAGCAGGCCGATACCGGCACCAAGATGATCCACAATGGCAAGGGGTCGCGCTCAACGATTGTGTCAAAGGGCATCAGCGCCGGGCACAGCAACAACACCTACCGCGGACTGGTGCGCGTTGCGCCAAATGCGGAAGGGGTGCGGAACTTTACCCAGTGCGACTCGCTGCTGCTTGGGAGCCTCAGCGGCGCGCATACCGTGCCTTATATCGAGGTGCGAAACCCAAGCGCACAGATCGAGCATGAGGCGACGACGAGCAAAATCAGCGACGACCAGATGTTCTACGCACAGGCGCGCGGGCTGAACGCCGAGGAAGCCGTGGCGCTGATCGTCAACGGTTTTGCCAAGGAGGTGCTCCAGCAACTGCCCATGGAATTCGCGGTTGAGGCGCAGAAGTTGCTGGGGATTAGTTTAGAGGGGAGTGTAGGGTGATAATAGCGGTCGCATTAGTTTTGGCACAGGCGACGTCGGCAGTGCCAGTTACGCCAGATGTGTTCGCCTCTCTGAGGTCGATCATAGCCCCTTCTCTCAATTGTGAACGCGGATTCGACGTACAACGCAGAAAGTTTCTCGATGAAAAGAAGGCAATCGATAAACTCGCCAATCAGACTCAGGAAGAGAATCGGCTTGTGAACGAAGCATTAGACTCGCTTCAGGAACGCGACCAGCAATTCCGAACGAACCGTGCGGCAAAATGCCGACTGGATGTTTACGGCGATCGACTGAAGGTGCGGTTACGTCTTCTCCAGCCGAAGCTAACTCCAGATGAGATTCGTTGGTTTACAGTTGGTTTTTATAATGATCTGCGCCAGATGAGCGAATTCGCTGCAGATTTCAGTGCCGGATATGACTTCCAGCAATATACACCCCCACCTGCTTTTTCACCTCGAATGTAAGTCGAAAATGACGATTCTCCAAATCCATAACCTCCACGCCACCGCGCTAATGCTCCCGGGAACGGGTAGGTGGCAGTCCGCAAGACTGACAGACGGGTCGGTTCGATGAATAGAGCCCCACCTTTGGCCCCTCCCGCAGGCGGGAGGGGGACTGAGAGTAGAGATGCATCTTCGCCCCTACCGCTTGCGGGAGGGGTTGGGGGTGGGCCTGTTACCACTGCGTCGAAGGGCGATAGCAGCGGGCAATTCAAACCGCGTGATACGGCGCGCGCGCGCGTACTGCGCAATCAGGCAACGCCCGCTGAACGATTGCTGTGGCGTGCGCTAAGCAATCGCAAGGTTGCTGACTGCAAATTCAGCCGCCAAATGCCCGTTGGGCCTTATTTTGCAGACTTTCTTTGTCGCTCAGCGCGTCTGGTTGTTGAAGTTGACGGATTTTCGCATGATCTGCGGGCAGAACATGATCGGCGACGCGACCGATTTTTGATAGATGAAGGATTGCGGGTGCTGCGGTTCTCCAATGAAGCGGTGATGGCCAATCTCGAAGGCGTCGTACAGTTGGTTGCGGCTGCGCTTGCCGAAAGGTGCCCACCCCCGACCCCTCCCGCAAGCGGTAGGGGGGCAGATGGCGCGGCACAGCAGGCACGCACGACATGAAAACCCCCCTCCAGATCCGCGCGGTGACCGACGTGGACGCGCCTGCGTTGTCAGAATTGCTCAACGCGATCATCGCGCAGGGCGGGACGACCGCGCTTGAGGTGCCGTTTACGCCGGCAGCGCTGGCCGAAGCCTATCTCACTGGCCCCGCCGTCCATTGCTGCTTCGTTGCGGTCGATCCGGCCACGGGGCGATTGGAAGGCTTCCAGACGCTTGGTCGCTACCCAGGTTTGCCCGACGATGTGGGCGACATCGGCACGTTCACGCGCATCAATGGCAAGCAGCGCGGCGTTGGCTCGGCGCTTTTTACGGCGACCCGCGCGCAGGCGCAGGCGATTGGCCTCACCGCCATCAGCGCCTCGATCCGCGCGGATAATGTGGGCGGACTGACATTTTACACCAAACTCGGTTTCGCTGATCACGCGATCACTTCTGCGGTGCCGCTTAACGACGGCACGACGGTAGATCGGGTTCACAAACGCTACGCGCTGATGGGTGAAGTTGGATGATGTTGGCGGCAATTTTCATTGCTTCCGCGGGTCAGCCAGCGTCCGCCATCGGGCGCAATCCCGTACTTGCCGAATGGCATCGGTGCATATATTCGCGCGTAGATTTTAATTTGGATCAATACCAATTCCGTCGAACGGCACGCATGGCTGAAAAAGAAGCGAAGGGCGTTTTGAAACTTTGCTCGCAAAAATTTCCGACAAACATCAATAGGATGCAGCGAAGGATTCTTGAGCACGATGCAGCGGATCATATTTTAAATCGCATTTACAGCACGTCGCAATTTCCAATGAACCGTGAGTAAAACCAGATGCTCCAAATAACTAACCTCCACGCCACGGTTGGCGACAAGCCGATCCTCAAGGGTCTTAACCTCACGCTTAATCCGGGTGAGATCCATGCGATTATGGGGCCCAATGGCGCGGGGAAATCGACGCTGGGGTATGTGCTGGCTGGCAGGCCGGGGTATGAGGTTACGGGGGGGAGTGTGCTGTTCCAACCCCGTCGCCCCGTGCTTGACACGGGGCTTGGCTTTGCTTCGGATGGCACGCATGATGGTAGCCAAGCCCCGCATCATGTGCGGGGCGACGTGGATTTGCTCACCCTCGCTCCCCACGAACGCGCCGCAGCGGGCCTGTTCCTCGGCTTTCAATATCCGGTCGAAATCCCCGGCGTGTCGAACGTCCAGTTTCTGCGCGAGGCGCTCAACGCCCAGCGCAAGCATCGCGGTGAACCTCCGCTGTCGGGCGGCGAATTTCTCAAGATCGCGCGCGCGCAGGCGGCTGCGATGGGGGTAGATTTTGAGATGCTCAAACGCCCGGTCAATGTCGGCTTTTCGGGCGGCGAGAAAAAGCGCAACGAGATGGTGCAGATGGGCATCATTGATCCAGCGCTGGCGATCCTTGATGAGACCGATAGCGGGCTCGACATCGACGCGCTGCGTGTGGTCGGCGACGGCATCAACCGGATCATGCGGCGTCCCGATAAAGCGGTGCTGCTGATCACGCATTATCAGCGGCTGCTCGATTATGTGAAGCCCGATTTTGTCCATGTGCTGGCAGACGGGCGGATTGCCCGCACCGGTGGCGCCGAACTCGCGCTTGAGCTTGAACGCGACGGCTATAAGGAGTTGGCGGCGTGATCTCTCCGCAAAAACGCAATATCTCAATCATCCTTGGCGCGGCCTTGTGGCTCACCGCAGCAATGATCGTCCATTTCCTGCCGCAGTTGATGGATGGCGGGGTTGGCACGCTCATCATGTTTGCCGTCAGCATTCCCAACGCGTTCATCACAATCTGGCTGTTTGAAAAGCTTGTGAAGCCCGCGCCCGGCGAATTGCTGCCAAGCGTTGTGTGGGGCACGCTGACCGCGCTTTTGCTTGATGGGACGGCTATCAGCTTTGCGCCGGGCATTTATGCGGGTGTGTCGAGCGCGACGCAGTACGGCGCGGCGCTGATCATGTTTGGGGCAGGCGTCATCCTGTTGCTGACGATAGTGCGCAAACGATGATTGATCTCGCGCTTCCCAGCCGCAAAAATGAAGCGTTTCGGTATAGCGATATCAAGGCGCTCTCGGCTGCGCCTGCGCGCGATGCTGCGGAGCGTGTGACAGTTGCAGCGGGCGCGAGTTTTAGCCGACAGATCATCAATGTGGCAGGCGTCGATGAAGTGGTCGTCCAGAACTTGACGCTTACGGTTGAAGCAGGCGCGAAAGTGGCAGTCCACATCCTCAACGCCGGTGGCCGTCTCGGGCGGATCGTGATTGATGTAACGCTGCATGACGGCGCTGATTTCAGCCTTGGCGCGGTGCAACTGGGGAACGGCAAGCAGACCGTCGAGCTGATTACCACTGTGCGCCATATTGAACCCGGTGCGACCAGCCGCCAGACGGTGCGTTCAGTGCTTGGTGTGAACGCGACCGGCTCGTATCTCGGCAAAGTGGCGGTGGCGCGCGGTGCGCAGAAGACTGACAGTGTGCAATCGGTAAAGGCGATTTTGCTTGATCGTACCGCAACCGCCAACGCCAAACCCGAACTCGAAATTTACGCCGACGATGTAAAATGCGCGCACGGCGCAGCGGTGGGCGAGCTTGATAAAGATGCGATGTTTTACCTCGCCGCGCGCGGACTGCCACCGGCCGAGGCGAAGAAATTGCTACTTCAGGCGTTCATCGCGAGTGTGTTCGCAGGCGCTGAGGGTGAGGAGGCGCTGACTGAGGCTGCGCTGGCAAAGTTGGAAACGATGGTATGATGTCCCTCTCAATCCCTTTTCGTCGCCGCGTGCTTGACACGGGGTTAGGCTTTTCTTCTAGCGATGCGGAGCAAAGCCAAGCCCCGCATCAAGTGCGGGGTGACGTCGTGGCTATGTCTTCTGTTCGCGCCGATTTCCCCGGCCTTGCCAATAACTGGCATTATCTTGATACCGCCGCGACCGCGCAAAAGCCGCAGATTGTGCTTGATGCGATGATGCGCGCAGGGGGCGTGGATTACGCCACCGTCCACCGGGGGGTGTATCAGCGTTCTGCTGACATGACGCTGGCGTTTGAGGCGGCGCGGCGGCGGGTGGCTTCGTTCATTGGCGCAACGGCTGAAAGCGAGATTGTCTTTACGCGCGGGGCGACCGAAGCGATCAATCTGATCGCGAACGCATGGGGCGATGCGAATGTGAAGGCGGGCGACCGGATCATGCTGTCGCAGCTTGAGCATCATTCGAACATCGTGCCGTGGCAGATGTTGTGCGAACGCGTTGGCGCGACGATTGACGTGTGCCCGATCACGGCGGACGGCTTGATCGATCTTGACGCGCTTGAGGCGATGCTGACGCCTGCGCATAAGCTGGTGTCGCTCGCGCATGTTTCGAACGTGCTGGGATCGGTGCTCGGCGTGAAGCGTGCCGCCCGCGCGGCGCACGCGGTTGGTGCCAAGCTGCTGCTCGATGGTTGTCAGGCGGCACCGCGGATGCGGCTCAACATGGGTGAGCTTGGCTGCGACTTTTACGTATTTTCGGGGCATAAGCTTTACGGCCCGACGGGGATTGGCGTGCTGTGGGCGCGCAGTGAAATCCTTGAAGCGATGCCGCCGTGGCAGGGTGGCGGCGCTATGATTGACCGGGTGACATTTGAGAAAACCACCTATGCGCCACCACCGCAGCGTTTTGAGGCGGGTACGCCGATGATCATCGAAGCCATCGGGCTGCACGCTGCGATCGACTATGTCGAGGAGATTGGCATGGCCACAATCTTTGCGCACGAGGCCGATCTGGTTGGCAAGGCGCGCGCGGCTTTGTCGCAAATCAACAGCGTCACGCTGTTTGGCCCGGAAAAATCGGCAGGGATCATAAGTTTCGCGATTGAGGGGGTGCATCCGCACGACATCGGCACCATATTGGATGAAGAGGGCGTTGCCGTGCGCGCGGGCCATCACTGTGCGCAGCCGCTGATGGATCATCTCGGCGTGCCGGCTACGGCGCGCGCGAGCTTTGGGATTTACAATGATGAGAGCGATATCGCCGCACTCGTGCGCGGGATCGAACGTGTAGTAAGGATATTTGGGTGAGCGAGATTATAACCGAGGAAGTATCGAGCGTCGAAGCGCCGCCCAAGGTGCGCGTCGAAAGCGCATCGCAAACGCTTGAGCGCAAGAAGGACTATCTCGAAGGTTTCCTTGCCGCCAAACCCGCAGCACCAATGTCGGGCGAAGAACCCGGCGGCGATCTGTATGAAGCTGTGATTACCGCGCTCAAGGAAATTTACGATCCCGAAATTCCGGTCAATATTTACGACCTCGGTCTGATTTATAATGTCGAGATATCGGGCGGACATGCGGTGGTGACGATGACGCTGACGACGCCGCATTGCCCGGTTGCTGAATCGATGCCGGCCGAGGTTGAACTGCGCGTCGGCGCGGTGCCTGGTGTTGGTGATGCCGAAGTCAATCTCGTTTGGGAACCGGCGTGGGATCCTGCAAAGATGAGCGATGAAGCACGGCTTGAAATGGGAATGCTCTGATGACAACAATCACCCGCGCGCGGCCCGCTGCGCTGACGCTGACCCAAACCGCCAATCGCCGGATTGCCGACTTGATGGCCAAAGCACCCGTAGGCACGATCGGTGTCAAGCTCTCAACGCCGCGCCGCGGCTGTTCGGGCCTTGCCTACTCGGTCGATTATGTCAGTGAGGCAGCGTCGTTTGACGAGCGGATAGAAACGCCCGGCGGCGTCCTGTTCGTTGACGGCGCGTCAGTGCTATACCTGATCGGATCGGTGATGGACTGGGTCGAGGATGATTTCACCGCAGGCTTTGTATTTAACAATCCCAACGCGAAGGGCGCATGTGGCTGCGGTGAAAGCTTTACGGTTTAGAGCCCGAACGCAAGCCGGATTGCCGCGCCCTGATCGTCGGGTGCTGCGGCGATATTGCCGGGTTCGCTGCGCCAGAACAGGTTGGCGCTGATTGATCCGCCCAACAGCGGACGCGTATAAACGGCCTCGATATTGCGTTCGCGCCCATTGGGCGTAAGGTTCAGGCGTTGCCCCGAATAGCGGGTCTCCCCGCTAAAATAGTCATATCCACTCGGCAAGGTAAGATCGAGGCCGCCGCGTGTGACCCGGAGCGGCTGACTGATGCGCAGCGCGAAGCTGTCTGCGGGCGAAAACAGAGCAGCGCGGGTCACGTCAAACGACCAGGCACTTGTGGTCAGCCGATCGCTCTCACGGCGCACCCCGCCGCTGCTGACACGGCTCCAGCCGCGCCGCAGCGATCCGCGCAGCGCCCAGTTTTGAAGCGGAGACATCTGCGCATCAAAATCGGCGAACAGGCTGGTCGTGCGGTTGACGCCGTACAGCGTATCGAACTGCGCGCCGAGCAGCGCGCCGCGTTCGACGAGCATCGTTGCGCGACTGGCAAGCGTCAACGGCCCCACAGTGCGCGAGACGCCAAAAGCGGCAGCATCATAGCGTGATCTGTCGAGCGGCTGCGCGACATTGCGCTGTTGGAACGGCATTTGTGTGCGGCCATTTTCAGCAGCAAGCGACAGATCAAACCCCGCAACGCGGTGGCTGAGTGCCAAACCCGATTGCGCGTGATTGTCAAACCCCCAATCGTTGCTGGCAGACCGACCGACCAGAAACGCCGATTGCGGCTGACCGCGTCGTTCACGCGCGAGCGCGAGGCCACCGCGCGAAATGCCAAGTGCGACCTGAGTACGCGCGCCGATCCGTGCGATCACTTCGCCTGCAACCGCGCGCGCCTGTAGCGACTGCGCCTGCGTGAGCGACAGTTGCTGTTCGGCAATCGATAGCGAAACGCCAATGCCGCCGCGATCAAAGCCAATGTTGCGCGTGCCGGTGCCAAGCCCTTGCTCGAGACGGCGCTGTTGTGGCGCACGGTGGATGGTACCGCCAAGTTCAGCGGTATAAGCGCGGCCATATTGATCGAGCACAACTGCCGAAAACCCGGTCTGCGCCGCGTCGCCAATCGGGGTTGAAGTGGTGCTAATGCTGCCAAGTGAGACGGGGGTTGCGCTTCCGGCCAGCGCCAATTGGCCCTGCGGCGCAAAGGCGCGCGCAATGTCGAGCGCGCCGCGCCCCGTGATGTCGTCAACCCCCGCAGTGCCGATATCGATGGCGCTGCGAAACAGCAAATCGACAATCTGCACGCTTGAAAGTGTGGGGAATGCCTGCGCGAGCAATGCGACCGCGCCCGAAATGACGGGTGCTGCAAAGCTTGTACCGCTGAAGACATCCTGCGTTCCTGTTTCGTCAATTACCGCGACACGGCGGCCGAGCGCACCGAGGTAATGCGTCGCGCTATTGCCCGCCCGGTTTGAAAAGCCCGCGAGCGCAGCATTGCTTGCGTCAAGTGCGCCCGCGATAATGACCAGATTGCGCGCGAGCGGATCATTGGCGATTTGTGCAAAGAGATCGGGGTTTACCGCAGCCGCAGGATCGGTGACGCCTTCGTTACCTGCTGAAATTACGAGGATCACACCTGCCGCTGTTGCGCGGCCGATCGCCGATCGCAGCGTGCTGTTTGCTGGCGAACCCCCAAGCGAGAGGTTGATCACGCGCGCCCGATTGGCCACGGCAAGATCAACACCGCGGGCAATCGCATTGTCATTGTGCGAACAGCCCTGATCGGGTGCGGTATTGGCACAGCTTCCCACAGTGTCGGTGCGCGCTACGAGCAATTGCGCGCCAAACGCCACACCGTGCGTTGCACTGTCATTCTTTGCGCCAAGCAGCACGCTAGACACTGCCGTGCCGTGTCCGCCCTCATCCTGAAGTCCGCGTGATCCGGCAAGGTCGGCAGACGCCGCGTGAATACGACCCGAAAACTCAACGCTGTTCACCGCAATGCCACTGTCGATCACCGCCGCGACAACGCCAGCACCCGTTGCGCCCGCATTGTATGCAGCAATCGCGCCCGACTGCACCACCGCATTCGAGGCGCGAAATTCGGCGGTGTTGAACGAAGTCGGCGGCGGAGGTGGCGGCGGAGGTGGAGGTGGAGGTGGAGGTGGAGGTGGAGGTGGAGGTGGAGGTGGTGGGGGAGGCGCGACAGGAGGCGGCACCGGCGTCGATGCGACACCACCACCACCACCACCGCATCCGCCGAGCAACAGGATTGGTATCAGCGCGCAGCTTGCCAGCAGCAATCGAATCGCAGGCCGTGTCACCATTAAATGTTCCTCCGTTACGGTCGATTTAGCATTTACCGATTGACCCGGCGTTAACAAATTGCGTCGGCCGCGCGCACTGGCTATGGGCGCGCGATGCTTGCTGCGCTTGCCCACATCGATTGCTGGATCTTTGATCTCGACAATACGCTTTATCCATCAAGTGCAAATCTGTTTGCGCTGATCGATGTGCGGATGGGCGAATATATCCAACAACTGCTTGGCTGCAACGCGATCGAGGCGCGACGCGTGCAAAAGGCTCATTTCCATGAACATGGCACCACGCTGTCGGGATTGATGGCAAGCCATGATGTCGATCCGCGCCATTTCCTTGATTTTGTTCACGCGGTCGAGATGGACCGGCTGAGCGCAGACCCGATCCTTCAAAGCCAGATCGCAGCGCTGCCAGGCCGTAAGTTGATTTTCACCAACGGCGACGCCAATTATGCCGGGCGTGTGCTGGGTGCGCTTGGGCTGGGTGAAAGTTTTGAAGCGATCCACGATATTCATGACAGCCTGTACCTGCCAAAGCCCGATCCGCGCTGCTATGACGCAATGTGCGACATGCTTGGTGTTGATCCGGCCCGCGCGGTGTTCGTTGAGGATATGGCGCGCAATCTGCGCCCGGCAAAGGCGATCGGGATGACGACCGTCTGGATTAACAATGGCTCCGAATACGGTGCCACCGACGCGTGTGACAGCTTTATCGATTATCAAACGGATAGTGTGACCAGTTGGCTCACGCACATCCAAGGGGAAAAATGATGACACTTCAGGCAATCATCGAAGCAGCTTGGGATGCGCGCGATACGATCAGCCCCACCACGCAGGGTGAAGTGCGCGATGCGGTGGATGCCGCGCTTGAATTGCTCGATAGCGGTGCCTTGCGCGTCGCTGAGCCGACTGCTGAGGGATGGCAGGTCAGTCAATGGCTCAAAAAGGCCGTCCTGCTTTCTTTCCGGCTGAGCGATATGGCGATGATGCCCGGCGGCCCCGGCGGATCGCATTGGTGGGACAAGGTGCCATCAAAGTTTGCCGGTTGGGACGAAAGCCGATTTCGTGAAGCTGGTTTCCGCGCGGTTCCGGGCAGCATCGTGCGGCGCGGCGCTTATATCGCCAAGGGCGCGGTGCTGATGCCAAGCTTTGTCAATCTCGGCGCTTATGTCGGCGAAAATACAATGGTCGATACGTGGGTGACGGTGGGGAGCTGCGCGCAGATTGGCGCGAACGTCCATCTTTCAGGCGGCGTCGGCATCGGCGGTGTGCTTGAGCCGCTTCAGGCAGGGCCAGTTGTAATCGAAGATGATTGTTTCATCGGCGCACGGTCCGAAGTCGTCGAAGGCGTCGTCATCGAACGCGGCGCGGTGCTCTCAATGGGCGTCTTCATCAGTTCGACAAGCAAGATCATCGACCGCGCGACGGGCGAAATCTTCGTTGGCCGCGTACCCGCCTATTCGGTCGTCGTCCCCGGCAGCCTGCCCGGCAAACCCTTGCCCGACGGATCGCCGGGGCCGAGCCTGTCATGCGCAGTAATCGTCAAACGGGTCGATGCGCAGACGCGAGCGAAAACGGCGATCAATGAGTTGTTGAGGGATTGAGGCTGATTGCCGCGCCGCTGAAATTCTGTTAGCTGGACGCATAAACGCATAGACATAGGAATTTGACATGAACGCCGATGCCCGCTGGAATCTGAAGGTGTCTAGTCGGATTGACACCAACCTGCGGATGCACCTTGCGGCAAGGGGCGGTAAAAAAGGCGACCTTTCAAAATTTGTTGAGAAAGCAGTTTCGTTGGCGATGCTCGGTGAGACCGTCAGAGAAATTCAGGAAGCCAATCAAGATTTATCTGAAACAGAAGCGGCGGCCCTCATAGCCGAAGCAACGGCTTCTCTCGATCCTGACCGCTTTGCTGATCGGAGTTGGGCAAACGCCGGGTGAGCCGGGTTGTTCTTGATACCAACATCATAATAAGTGCGCTGATTTCGCGAAGCGGCATATCCGCAAAAATTGTTGCGGCGGCGATCACCCAACGTTTTGAGATCTTGGCGCATCAGCGGCTGCTTGATGAAATTCGTATGACCACGGCCTATCCAAAAATCGCCAGCCGAATTTCGCGTGCTCAAGCCGGACGACTGATCAACGAGCTGGCTGACGCAGCGACCTTCATTGATCGTCTGCCTAATGTTAGGCGTTCCGCCGACCCTGGTGATGATTTCTTGCTTGCCCTCGCGGAAGCAGGGAGTGCTGATTTTCTTGTCACTGGCGATAAAACCGGGCTACTCGCGCTTGAGCGTCATGGGAAAACGCAGATTTTCTCCGCGCGGGCATTTCACACGATGATGAAGTTATAAGCCCGACCCTTAGCCGCCTGCAACAAATTCGCGAAACCTTAAAGTCGACATTCGAGGGGCATGGCAGCGATCGCCGCGCCTGCCAATATCGCCACTCAGTTTTCGGATTGCTAGTCTGCAAGCTGACAGTGGACAGGTTTATCAAACTATGCACGGTGACGATTCGGGCCACAGCATTGCGTTTGCATGCTCGAGTATCAAACCGTCGGCCAAGTGAAGCTATCAAAGCGACCAACGTAGAAAGCTTTCCGGAGAGACAAAAGGTCGTCCTCCCATTTTCGAATACACTCAACAAGCTGGGGATTGCGGCGTCGCTTTGCGTTGCGGGTAAACGCTGCAATGGACTCTGCTATTTTTTTGAGACGTGATCCAGTGTTCGGCAATCCCCAAGACCGCATGTAAGCAACGCCGTTGAGCGGTGGCAGCCGCATGCTGAACACATGATTGAGCAGTCGTCGGCGCTGTGCCGTGCTAAGCTGATCAGTGATACGAACGTGGTAGCCAAGATAAGACAGTATCCCGATTTCCTCCCAATCTCGGACAGCGACGTCCTTGGCACCCGCTGGTGCGTCGGTGCTGGGCCAAGGAAAGTAGTCGGGATGATCAGGTGCCATTGAGGCCCGTCGAGACCACTCAGCTTCAATGGTCAGCAGGCGCTCTCGCGCTGCGGCGACGTCCGGCTTATCGGGATTGTCAGCTTCGAAGCGCAGCAGGTAGGAGAATTCGCGTTGCCATCTGACCCTGAGGTTGTGGAACGATGAAACAGTTCTGCTGGCCAGTGGTGCGGCATCTCGTTGGCGCCCATTGAAAGCGAGACGGGCGGCTGCGTTTTGCGCTACGCCGAGCCGGCGGGTCTCTGCGGTCGCCTCCGAAGTTACTTTGACCAATGGTCTGGCAGATACTGCCGAGGCAGTCTTCGTCTTTTTGCGCTTACCGGGCTTGGGAGCAGTGGCACATGAATTGGGGGCTTTTGGTGACTTTGATCGTTTGGGGCGTTTGAGTTTCGGTGGCGTCGCCCCTTTAAGCGGCGTGCTGTGTATCGGCGCTTTGCTAACGGCGTTCGATGCCTTGGTTGTGTCACGAGACTTCGATGTCGCAGGTGATTGGATTGGTTCTAAGTGTTGAATGCCGAGCGCGCTTCGGAGCGCGTCTTCCATCGCCGAGTTTATGGGTGCTGCTGGAGAACTATTGCTTGCAGTAATACCGCAACGGCTAGGCGCACACTCCGAGATGCTGTCCGGCCTAAAGACGACGGGCTGTGAGGTATCTGAGTTACGTGTCATTCGCTCTGCGTGACGAACCGCAGCCTCAATCTTGCTACGCCGCGTCCGTTCGGCTGCGATGGTGGGGTCGCGTCGCTTCAACCACATCCTCCCTATTTCTTCGCAACAGTTACACTTTTCTCAAATCTGGGTCAATTACAGCTTAGTCGCAGAGGGGGATGCCTGTCTCCAATGCTGCAACGACCGCAGTGTCGTCGCAAGCCGCTAAAGGGCATGCGCTGCATAACTATCCCCCCAGCACCTCAGCCATCAGCGTATTCGCGCGCGGCCCGTCCCAGTCCATGCCGCCGATGACGCGCCACACTTCGTTGCCCTCGGCGTCGTACAGCACCGTTGTTGGCACCATCCCGGTGTTGAACGCAAAGCCGAGGTCGTTTTTTTGATCGAGATAGGGTGCGACGACCTTGAACGTCTGTTTGGCCCACCAGTCGGTGACGAGTTTTCGGCCCTGCATATCCTGGCTGACGGTCAGCACGGTGAGTTTATCCACCTGCCGCGCGGCCAGGGCGTCAAGCGTTGGCATTTCGGCGACGCACGGCCCGCACCATGTCGCCCACAGATTGACGAGTACGGGTTTGCCCGCAAAGCTCTCAATTTTAACCGGACTGCCGTCGGGCGCGGCGAACGTCACGTCGGGTGCGGCCTCGCCGCGGTGCGAAATATCAATTGTGCCGCTGTTTTCGGGTTTGACTTGGTTTTGCGCAGCAACGCTTTCGTTCGCGCCACTGGGTTGCGGCGCGGGGTTTGATTGCTTATCGCATCCAGCAACTAACATGAGGCTGACGCCCAGGAGACTCGAAATCAACAATCGCACGCAAAATTCCAATCAAATGTGGGGCGGGCGTTTTGCCGGTGGGCCCGCTTCGGTGATGCGTGAGATAAATGCTAGCCTGCCATTCGACAAGCGATTGTGGCGCGAAGATATCGCAGCTTCAAAGGCGCATGTTGCGATGCTCGGCGCGACGGGAATTTTGAGCGCTGAGGATGCGCGCGTGATTGCAGACGGGCTTGATCAGGTCGCTGCCGAATTTGCGACCGCGCTTCCCGATGATGTTGCGCTTGAAGACATTCACATGGCGACCGAGGCGCGGCTGGCCGAATTGATCGGGCCGGTGGCGGGGCGGCTTCATACCGCGCGGTCACGCAACGATCAGGTGGCGACCGATTTCCGGCTGTGGGTGCGCGCAGCGATTGATGCGGTTGATGGCGGACTTATCGCATTGCAAACGGCACTTGTGGCGCGCGCCGAAGAACATACTGACAGCGTGATGCCGGGCTTTACCCATTTGCAAAGCGCGCAGCCGGTGACGCTTGGTCACCACCTGATGGCCTATTATGAAATGCTGTCGCGTGACCGGGGGCGTTTTGCCGATGCGCGGCGGCGGCTCAATCGTTCGCCACTTGGTGCGGCGGCACTTGCGGGCACCGGCTTCCCGATTGACCGCTTCGTGACTGCCGATGCACTGGGTTTTGACGCGCCGACGGCGAACAGCCTCGACAGCGTGTCTGACCGTGATTTCGCGATCGAGTTTCTGACAGCAGCCGTACAATGCGCGCTCCACCTTTCGCGGCTTGCCGAGGAAATGATCATCTGGGCAAGCCAGCCGTTTGGATTCATTGCGCTGCCCGATGCCTGGTCGACAGGGTCGTCGATCATGCCGCAAAAGCGCAACCCCGATGCAGCCGAACTGGTGCGCGGGCATAGCGGGCGAATCATTGGCTGTATGACCGCGCTGATGGTGACGATGAAGGGGCTGCCGCTTGCCTATTCCAAGGATATGCAGGACGATAAGCCACCGGTTTTTGAAGCCTATGATCTGCTGGCATTGTCGCTTGCCGCGATGAGCGGGATGGTTAGCGCGCTCACATTCCGTACTGATGCGATGCGCGCGCTGGCCAAGAGCGGGTTTTCAACCGCGACCGACCTTGCCGACTGGTTGGTGCGCGAAGCTGACGTTCCATTCCGCGAGGCGCACCATATCACGGGCCGCGCGGTCAAGCTGGCCGAAGAACAGCAGGTGATGCTTGACGCTTTGTCGCTCGCTGACCTGCAGGCGATTGATGCGCGGATTACGCAAAGCGTGTTCAGCGTTTTGAGCATCGACGCTTCGGTTGCCAGCCGGACAAGTTATGGCGGAACCGCGCCGTCTGCGGTAAGGGAGCGCGTCAACGAGGCAAAACAGGCATTGGACGGCGCATGATAGTTAATTCGCAGGTCGCAAAATCGGTGGTGGTGGCGCTCGTTATTGCAACGATGCTCGGCGGATGCGGCACGCGCGCGGCGCTGCGTCCCAAAGATGGCAACAGCCTGCCGCAAAAACCGTTCACGGCGGGCGAAACGCTCACCCCCGATCAGTTGCTCACGCCTGATCCTCAGGCGCGGCCCGACCGCAGCGATGAACAGCTCAAACGATCGCAAAAACGGCGCGACGATAAATTCGACCTGCCCCCTCCTGGCTGAGACATATCATGGATCATTTCACTATCACCAACGGCGTGATGCACGCCGAAGCCGTGCCGTTGCCCGAGATTGCCGACGCGGTCGGAACGCCCGTCTACGTCTATTCGACCGCGACGATCCGGCGTCATGTCGACGTTTTCCGCGAAGCGATTGCGGGGAGCGGCAATGGCGATCCGCTGATTGCTTTTGCGGTAAAGGCCAATCCTAACGGCGCGGTGCTCGCGATGCTGGCAAAGATGGGCATCGGCGCTGACGTTGTTTCGATCGGCGAAGTGAAGCGCGCGCTTGCGGCTGGGATCGATCCGGCAAAGTGCATTTTTTCAGGTGTTGGCAAGACCGCCTCTGAAATGGCTGAGGCGCTTGATCTTGGGATTGGCCAGTTCAACATTGAATCGATTCCCGAGGCACAGACGCTGTCCGATGTTGCAATACGCAAGGGGATGGTGGCCAATATCGCGTTCCGGATCAATCCGGATGTCGACGCGGGCACGCATGCAAAAATCTCGACGGGCAAATCAGAGAACAAGTTCGGCGTCGGCTATGATCGCGCGCGTGAGGCCTATGCGCTGGCACGTGATTTGCCGGGTATCGACGCGCGCGGCGTCGCGGTGCATATTGGCAGCCAGTTGACCGATCTTGCGCCGCTTGCCGCAGCCTTTGCCAAAATCGGCACGCTGATCGCTGCGCTCCGCGCTGATGGCCATGATATTGTGCTTGCCGATCTTGGCGGTGGGCTTGGCGTTCCCTACGATCCTGCAATGCCGCCCCCGCCAAGCCCCGAAGCATACGGCGACATGGTGCGGACGACGACGGCTGGCTGGAACGTAAAGCTCGCGTTTGAACCGGGGCGGCTTATCGTTGCCAATGCGGGCGTCCTCCTCACGCGTGTTATCCGCGTCAAGGAAGGCGCAGAGACACCCTTTGTAATCGTTGACGCTGCGATGAACGATCTGCTTCGCCCGAGCCTCTATGACGCATGGCACGACATCCGCGCCGTCCGCCCGCGCAACGAATCGTTCATAGCAAACGTCGTTGGCCCCGTTTGCGAAAGCGGCGATACATTTGCGACCGCACGCATGATTGACGTTGCCTATGAAGATGATCTGATCGTCTTTGCAACTGCGGGGGCCTATGCCGCGACGATGGCGAGCACCTACAACAGCCGCGCGCTCACGCCCGAAGTGATGGTGTCCGACGACAAATGGGCCGTGGTGCGCGCACGGGTGCCGATCGAAGCATTGATTGCGGCCGACAGCGTGCCCGACTGGATCTGACCCGCGCGACGCCTATCGCTTGCCACCAAGCGCAGGCGCACCAACCGGCGACCAATCGTCTGACGCAAAGCGAATGGCAGGCGCGATATGGTGCGCGCCCTCATATTCTACCCACAGCCCGCGTTCGGCAATATGTGGTTGATCGAGTGCCTCGCGAAAGTTGAGCACGGGCGCAAAGGCAATATCCTTGTCGGCGAACCAAGCCACCCATTCTTCGCGCGATTTGGTGATAAATGTGGCGCGCAGAAAATCGATCAAAGCGCCTTGCTCGCCCGCGTCACGCTCGGCGATCGAGAGCAGATCGAGCCGGTCAAGTGCGGTTAACAACGTACGTGCGAACTTGATTTCGCGCCCGCCCAGAACAATGTGTTGTTGATCAGCGGTTTCATACACCCGATAAAAAGCCGCGCCGCCAAGTGAACGTTGCTGGCTTGAAACGGGTGCCGCGCCGCCTGCGATGGCGCCACCAGCAGTATGCGCGCACCACGGCAGCAGGCTATCAAACATCGCGCAGTCGATATAATCGCCGCGTCCGCTCGTTTGCCGACCGAGCAGCGCCATCAGCGTTGCCGAAAGTGCGGTGAGCCCCGCCGCCATATCCGACGCGGCCACACCCGGAACGACGGGCGCACCGTCGGTGCCGTCATTGACCGCAAGAAACCCCGTCATCGCCTGCGTTGCCAGATCATGCGCGGGATGATGCGCAAGCGCGCCGTGCTGTCCAAAGGCTGATATTGAGCAGTAGATCATGCGCGGGTTGCGCGCCGCCACGCTGGCGTAATCAAAGCCGAGCCGCGCCATCACACCCGGCCGAAATCCTTCGACAAACACATCGGCATCCGCAATCAATGCCCAAAGCCGCGCCTTGCCCTCGTCTGACTTGAGATCGAGCATGACGCTCTGTTTGCCGCGATTGAGATTGCGGAACCACACAGATTGGCCTGCCTCAAACGGTGCTTGGTCGCGCGATGGATCGCCGCCAGGTGGTTCGACCTTCCACACCTCTGCACCCTGATCAGCCATCATCAATGTCATCATCGGCCCGGGGAGAAATTGCGTCAGATCGACGACTTTGATACCACTCAGCTTTTTCATAAACGGGTGAATAGCGCGCCTGCGCCATGGCGCAATAAATACGTGGCAAGCGCGACTCAAAGCGGCCTATCAGCAAAACCTAGCTTTACACCGGGCAACTGGAAGATTGCGCTCAGCCAAACTCAGCATCAAAACCCATGGCAGCAAACCAGGCGCGATCCTTGGCAGCGCGTTCTGCGCCGAGCGACAATATGCGTTGGATTACCGCAGCGCGCGCCGCCGGATCTCCGTCACGCGCGAGAGCGCTCAGCACCGCATCAATGCTGATCTGTACCGCTTCCAGCCTGTGACGAGCGGCCTGCGGCCCGGAATTTTCCAAAACGACACGCAGGGCTTTCAACGCGGCCATGCTGTCAGCGCCGCCGCTGCCAAACGCCACTATTTCAAAAGCCATTGCTTCGATGTCGGCGACTTCGCCCGCCTCAAAGGCCGGGGTGGCATCGAGTTGCGCAAGGACGATCTGAATATGCCCGATGGCCAACATCGCCTGCTCTTGGGCGAGGGCAGCCTGCGACGGCAACGCCGGCAGGATCACGCCCTCTAAGGCCCGGACGACGCTCGACAAGCGATCATGGACGCTGGGGTTCATCGGGTGCTTCCTTCTGATTGCAACAGTTTGGCTAATTCCGCGACAAACATTGGCCCGGTCGCCGCGAGAAAAGTCAGCAAGACGTCCTGATGATTGTGTTTCTCCCGCGCCGCACGCATGCCAAGCGCAGAGACGAGAATATAGCTTTTCCAGGCATTGAACACCTTGAAATAGTGGAGCCTGGCTTGATCGACGCGGTTACCTGATGCTGCTTCATATGCGGAGATAAAATCCGCCTCACCCTCAAAAATGTCGCTAACACGGAACACGCCGTCGATCTTGGTGCCAAAGACGGGCTGGAGCAGCCAAGCCAGATCAGCGTGGAAATCGCCGATGTAGCTCATCTCCCAATCAAGCAGCGCAGTTACTTTTCCCGTTGTTTCGTCAAACAGATAATTGCCGGTGCGAAAATCGCCGTGGACAATGCAGGGCTTGTCACAATCAGGCACATTCTCTTCCAGCCACTGCGTGGCAAGCCGCAAGACCGGCCCGCGCGCTATCACGTCCTGCTCAAGGAGTTCCTTCCAAAACTGGATGAGCCAGCGGGTGGCTTGCTTGGGGTCATCGGTTGGCGCGTTGTAGGAGGGGAGGTTCGCAGACGTCCAGTCAAAATTGTGAATGCGCGCGAGCATATCGAGATATTGCGGGCGGATGAGACCGCGCAAGGGGTCACCCAACACGGTGCCCAAGCCAGTGACGGACAATGTGATGGTGCTGGGCTTTGGCGTACCCGGCACCAGTTCCATGATCACAGCGGGCCGGGGAAAGCTTTCTCCCTTAGCGTCAAGCCAGATCGGACGCGGCACCGGCAGCACGCCCTCAAACGCCTTCAATATCTCATATTCGCGTTCGCGGCTGGTTTCGGTGATCGCCTCCATCGGATCCATCCGCAGCACATAGCGCTGATCTGCAGCGTCACCGCGCGACAGCGAACTGTTCCTTCGAAGCACCGCCTCCCAGCCGTGAAACGTGGCTCACGCGCGCGCTCGGCGCTTTGTCAGACAGATATGCTTCAAGCATATCAGCCACCGCTGCATCGTTCTGTGGCACATAAGCAGGCTGCTGGCGGCGTGCTTTGCGCGACTCCAGCAATCCAGCAAGATAGGGTTCAGTATCGATCATGACAATCCTTCGTCCTCTGGCCTGCATTTTTCCGGCGGGCGGCCCTAAATCGGTGCCGCCCGCGAGTTTGTGTTAAAAGCGTGCCGTCGCTTCGACGCCGAAGGTACGCGGCGTGCCACGCGTGAAATAATCCTGATAAAAGGCGTTGAGGTTCAAACCGTACACATAGTAGAATTTGTTGGTCAGATTTTTGCCCCATAAACTGATCGAATAATTCTCTTTGTACGTGTAGGTCGCGCGCGCGTTGAACAGCCAATAGCCGGGATTGCCACAGGCGATTTCGGGGGTAGCCTGAAGAACGAGCGATCTGGCCCTTGGCCGGTCACACGGACTTTGCCCGTAATCTTTGAAGGGGTCGAAATAATATTTGCCCTGATATTGTGTATCCCCGCGCAGCACGAGCTTGTGATCGCCGGTATCAAACGGAGTGAGGTCGAAGCCGGCGGAAAAGGTGACCCGTGGCGCGTTCGGGAACGGGTTGCCATTGATGTTGAGCGTCAGGCTCGTCGGATCGGCGGGATCGATACTGTTGCCCTTGTAACGTGTGTTGAGGTAGCCGATTGAAGCATCAATGCGCAACGCATCGGCCAGCTTGGCAGCCAGCTCTGCCTCCCCTCCGTAAACCCGCCCCTTGGCTGAGCGCAGGAATGATGTCGCTCCGATAATCTGGGCAATCTGCTGGTTGGAGTAGTCATAATAAAAGCCTGCCAGATTGAGCTGGACTTTGTTGTCGACAAAACGAGATTTCAAACCCACTTCATAGGCGTTTACCTTTTCCGGCTCGAGAAAATAGACTTGGCTGACGTCTTGATAGGCAAGACCGTTAAACGTCCCGGCCCGGTAACCGCGGCTGTAGCTTGCATAGCCAAGAATTTTGTCGGTGAATTTGTAATCCGCGACAACGCGGCCTGAAAACTCGCCAGTCTTGCGTTTCTGGCTCACGGCCAGAAGCGACGCGTTAAAAGGAAAGCTGCACGGAACAAGGCTCGCGATAACGCCAGTTCCGGCCAGGTCGAAAAGCAATGTTCGGGCGTTGCTATACCCGACCTTGTCCCACGTGTAGCGCAGGCCGAGCGTCAGGGTGAACGCGTCGGTAATATCATAAGCGGCTTCTCCGTAAACTGCCTTGGACGGTCGCGAGATTGTGAAACGCTGGTCAGCAAGGATCGGCCCGAACGGAGGCGCGCCCGCCGCCTGACACGCGCCTTGTGCTGCCGTGCCGCCCGCCGAGTTGGTCGCTGCCACGTCAAACTGGAACGCCGCGAGCGAACGGGCATCGAAAAAGCCCCCCGGATTGATTACGATCGGAGCGCAGAATCCCGGAGACGCCGGTGTCAGGGCTGGATTTACCAAGAAAGCCGGAATAGTGCGCAGCGAATTTCCGACCCCGATTGGAATATTGTTAAAGCCTCCGGGCACGTTAAAGCTGCCCAGCAACGGACGCAGGAAACCGAAGAAATCGGGCTGATTCTGCGTGTCGATCTTATCCTTGCCGTAATAGAGACCACCAATCAGCTTCAATCGGTCGCTGTCATAGGTCAGGCGCAAATCCTGATTGAAGTTCTTGCTTTGCGAATTGTAGCGGATCGCACAGATGTTGACTGGCGATCCATCACAGTCGAATGGGGACAGGCGATATTTGCCATAATCATAGCCGGTGATTGAGGTCAGCGTCAGACTGTCTGACAGGTCCGCAGCGATTGTAAGCGACAATCCGCGCGATGACGTAAAATATTTGCCAGCCGTATCGGCTTGCACTTCATTCTGACGGAGCGTCCGTCCGTTTAATTCGGGGCGCGGCGCAAAGCGTTAATAACCGGCAGCATTGGTCCGCCCGGCAAGATAGCCGATGCCGTATGGCAAATCCTGCAAAGGATCGTTTTTGGCGTAATACCCCTTAAGGTTGATATCGATGTCGTCGCTTGGTTTCCAACGCAGGCTAACCCGGCCTGCCACCGAGTCAG
>JAYVVW010000227.1:0-19867 GCA_043786595.1 Sphingomonadales bacterium
ATCCCAGCCCCATCCCGGATTGCCTGCCGCTGCCCAATCATCGAAATCACGCGGTTGGCCGCGCACATGCACCATCGCATTGATTGATCCCGAACCGCCAATCACCTTGCCGCGCGGCCAATAGCTCGCGCGCCCGTTCAGGCCCGGAATGGCAAGCGTATCGTACATCCAGTTGACGCGGGGATCAAAAAAGGTGCGGCCATAACCGATCGGAAGCTGTATCCACAGCGTCTGATCCGTTCCGCCCGCCTCAAGCAGCAAGACGCGCGCTTTACCATCGGCTGACAGGCGGTTGGCAAGCACACAGCCCGCCGTTCCCGCGCCGACGATCACATAATCAAACGTCTCGCTCATCTGACCGGGTGCTGGGTCATTTCGAGGTGGAGCATGTCGCCGGTGTAAGGATTTGCGCGCGCGACATCCTCGTTGAGTTCTACGCCGAGCCCCGGAGTGGTGGGCGGAATGACATGGCCGTCTTCAAACTGGATCGGAGTTTTCAATATCTCGCTGTGAAACCCGCCCCATGTCTCGATACTTTCAAGGATCAGAAAATTGGGCGAACACGTCGCGATCTGGATATTCGCGGCGCCGACAATCGGCCCGCAGTATAGGTGCGGCGCGATCTGGGCGTGATAGGTTTCGGCCATCCCGGCGATTTTCTTCGCCTCAAGGATACCGCCAACGCGCCCGAGGTTCATCTGGAGGATCGCCGCTGCGCCCGCTTTGAGCAGCCGCGCAAAATCATATTTGGTCGTCAACCGCTCTCCCGTTGCAATCGGGATTGACGTTGCGCGCGCAACCTTTGCCATTTCATCGGGCGCGTCGGGGGGCACGGGTTCTTCAAGCCAGAGCGGATCGTAGCGTTCAAGCCGCTTGGCGAGCCGGATTGCGCCTGCCGCTGTCATCTGTCCGTGCGTGCCGAACAGCAGGTCGGCTTTGCTGCCGACCGCTGCGCGCAATTGCTTGGCGAAGCGTTCGGACAGATCAAGTGCTTCGAGCGATAGCTGCCGCCCGTCAAACGCCGAATAGGGCCCCGCCGGATCGAATTTGAGCGCGGTAAAGCCCTGCGCTAGATACTCGCTCGCCCGTTCCGCCGCGAGGTCTGGATCATGATAAACGTCAGTCTGATCACCGGGACGCGGGTAGATATAGGTGTAGGCGCGCAGCCGATCATGCACCTGCCCGCCGAGCAATTTGTAAACGGGCTTGTTCGCTTCCTTGCCGATAATATCCCAACATGCCATTTCGAGCGCGCTTAAAACCCCCATCAGCGTGAGATCAGGATGCTGGGTAAACCCGCTTGAATACACGCGCCGCCACAGCGTTTCGATATCGTGCGGATCATTGCCAGCGGCATAGCGCGCGAACACATCCTCGATCATTCTGGCGACAAGATGCGGCGCAAACGGAACGCAGTAAGCCTCGCCGACGCCCGAGACGCCGGTATCGGTGGTCAGTTTGACGAAGACGAAGTAACGCCCGCCGAAATGTGGCGGGGGATTGCCGACAACAAACGTCTCAATGTCGGCAAGTTTCACGACGCGTAAAAGCCGTTGATCACCTTGACCTCAAGGAAATCATGGAGGCCGTATTCACCCCATTCGCGACCATTGCCCGACTGTTTGTAGCCGCCAAAGGGGGAACCATAGCCCTGGCCCGCGCCGTTAATGTGAACGCTGCCTGCGCGCAGCTTGCTCGCCACACGTCGCGCACGCGTAAGGTCGCCGCTTTGGACATAGCCCGCCAGGCCGTAGGGCGAATCGTTGGCGATCGCGATTGCCTCGGCTTCATCGCCAAACGGAATCATCACCAGCACCGGGCCGAACACTTCCTCTTGCGCGATCGCCATGGCGTTGTGGACACCCGCGAATACGGTGGGTTTGACATAATAGCCGCGATTAAATCCGTCGGCCAGGCCAGTGCCGCCGGCCACGGGCACCGCGCCTTCATCAATGCCAATCTGGATCAACCGCTGGATCTTGTCATAATGTACTTTGCTGACGACCGGGCCAATGTGCGCGCCTTTGTCTTTTGGATCACCGAGCGTGATGCCAGACGCGACGCGCGCCGCAATCGCGACGGCGGCATCATAAGCCGACGCCTCAACAATCATCCGCGTCGGCGCGTTGCATGATTGGCCCGCATTTTCAAAACAGTGACGCACGCCGCGATCAACCGCCGCTTCGAGGTCTGCGTCAGCGAACACGATGTTGGCCGATTTGCCGCCAAGTTCCTGCGACACGCGCTTGACGGAATCGGCAGCGGACTTCGCCACCTGAATACCCGCGCGGGTTGATCCGGTAAACGATATCATGTCGACTTCGGGGTGGCTGGTCAGCGCATCGCCGATTGCAGCGCCCGTGCCGTGCACCATGTTGAAAACGCCCGGCGGGAAGCCCGCCTCGTCAATGAATTCGGCGAACAATTGTGCCGATAGCGGCGCGATTTCGCTTGGCTTCAAAACGACGGTGCATCCGGTCACCAGCGCCGGGCCAATCTTTGCCGCAAGCTGATTGATCGGCCAGTTCCACGGCGTAATCAGCACGCAGACGCCGATCGGCTCATGGACAACACAGTCCGTGTCGCCGATCCGGCGCTCCCATGCCATCGCGCGCGCGGCCTTGATCGTTTCTTTCAAATGACCAGGGCCGCATTCGGCCTGCGCGTTGAATGACAAATCATAGGGCGCGCCCATCTCGGTAGAGATCGCCACGACCATTTCATCATAGCGCCGCTCAAAAATCACGATGAGCGTTTCAACCAGCGCAATCCTGTCATCAAGTGATCGCGCCGCATAGCCATCAAATGCCACCCGCGCTGCCCGAACCGCAAGATCAACATCGTCGCGGCCACACACTGCCACACGCGCGGCCAATTCTTCAGTCGCTGGATTGACCGCGTCAACGGTCAGCGTCGATGTCAGCGGCAACGCCCATTTGCCGTCGATATAGGATTTGAGCATTTCCACGTCAGACATATCCCACTGCACGTTTTTGATCTTCGGCGATTGTTTTTGCAGCGAGCCAGTAATGCCACGCAGCCCAAAATCCGGTTGGTGCCAGAATGAGCAAAGCCGTGCGCAATGACGCCGCATCAGCGCCGCCTGGGCCTGCGAAATAGTCGCTCAACATACCCACGCCCTGTGGCGCGACGATCAGATTGAATACGTTGGCAACAAGCAGCGAAATTGCGATGAACATCGCGCGCATTCGCGGCGGCGCAAGGTTTTGGCCAAGCGCGAATGCCGGTCCGATGTAGAAATAGATTGCGGGGATGAAGAGCCACAACATCGTTGTCGCCAGTGGCAACGAATGCGTCCAATAGGCCAAAATCGATGGCACCGTTGCAATTGCCGTAACTACCGAAAGCAGCTTCACAATCCGTCGCGGATCGACATAGGAAGGCCGCGCCAGCAACCAAGCGGTGAGCAGTGACGCGCCAATCCCCATCACCAGATGGATCGGGCCAACAATTCCGCCCGCCGCCCCAACATCAAGGCTGTACGTACGTTGGAGGAACGTTGGCGTGAACCACATCAGCCCCCAACCCCAAAGTGCTGACACACCGCTGCCCATGATCACATGAACCGCCGATTTTTGCGACAACAGGAAACGCACCGTTTCCAAGATCGTTGGCGGTGCGTCCGCCGTCGAAACGGCATCGAGACAGCCGCGCACAGGCTCTTTCACTGTGATCCAGATAATCAGCGCAAGGAGGACGCCGGGGACACCAAGCACCAGAAACGCCGCGCGCCAGCCGTAAGCATTGGCTACATAGCCCGCCATATCAGCACCCAGCCACGCCCCGATCGGCGCGCCCAGCGCAAAGATCGTCATCGCCATCGGGCGGCGATCCGCCGGAAAATAATCACCGACAATCGCGTTGCACGACGGGGTTCCCCCGGCCTCACCAATCCCCACGCCAATCCGCGCGAGCAATAGTTGCGTATAGCCTTTGGAAAGCCCGCACAGTGCGGTCATCGCAGACCAGATCGTCATCGAAATGGCGAGGAGATTGCGCCGGTTATAGCGGTCGGCAATCCATGACAACGGAATTCCCATCGTCACGTAAAACAGCGCCAGCGAAACACCCGTCAGGAACGCGACGCCGCTGTCGGTCAGTTGAAGCTCAAGCCGGATTGGCTCAAGCACCGTCGACATCACATAACGATCGGCGATGTTGATCGTGTAGGCGAACATCATGATGATCAGCACATACCAGCGCCGCGTCAAACTCGACGTATCAACGCTCAACGCGGGGGCTTGTGTCGCCATCTTATATCCTCTCAGGTGGACGCTAATGCGGGGCCGAGTACGGCGCGAAGCGGGCCAAGATGCGCGGAGAAATTCTCCCACTGATCAAGCCCGCTGGTAAACAAAGGTTGGCGCACCTGCTCCGAACTTGCAGTGCGGACGGCGCGTTCGGTCTGGTGGAAATTGACGCATGCCGCTTCAAACGCGAGGCCGCAGTGTTCGAGGATGCGCCGCACCTGATGATCAATGTCGCCGACAACATCTTCGTAGTTCACGCGCAAAATCTTGCCGGGCAAAACCGCGTCCCAATGCGCCATCAGCGACACATAGTCGCGGTAGTAATGGCCGATTTCCTCAAGCCCGTAGGTAAACTCCTGCCCCTCGGCGAACAATTGCTTGAAGCCGCTGAAACAGCATCCCATCGCACCGCGCCGCGCATCAATGATCGTCGCGTTGGGCATGATCATGTGGATCAGCCCGATGTGCCGGAAATTATTGGGCATCTTGTCGATGAAATGCGGCGTGCCCTGCTTGCGGTGGATTTGCGTGTCACGAAGATAGGCTTCACCAAAGCCGGTCAATTCATCGGCGGTCAACTCGTTCAAATTGGCAGGATAGCGCGCCTCTTCATCAACGCGCCGGCGCCCGTCAAGCCGGTGCGCAAGCGCCAGAATGTTGGGCAATTCCATCGTCCCTTCAACCTGGCTATGCGACGCAAGGATCTGCTCAAGCAGCGTTGACCCTGCACGCGGCAAACCAAGGATGAAGATCGGATCGCGCGCGCGCGTCCCCGCGCCGTGCGCCGCCTTGAATAATTCGGGCGTTGCATGTTCGATCTGGAGCGCGATCTCGTTCGAAATCCGCTTCCAGTCATAACCCACTTCATCGCGCTTGAGCTGGTTGCCGCGTTCGTAATATTCAAACGCACTGCCAAAGTCCTGCGCATCCTCAAGTGCTTTGCCAATCGCAAAACACAGATGATAGCGGTCGCCAAGTTGAGTCGAGTCCGCAGCCTCGCGTTCGCGCATCGACGCAATTTGGGCTTGATCAAATTTATACGTCTTAAGGTTCGCAAGGCTCCAATAGGCATCACCAAAATCAGGTTTGAGCCGGTAGGCCTCGCTATATGCGTCGATGGCATCTTGCTGACGCCCGATGGTCTTGAGCGCGTGGCCTAGTGTCAGGTGGATCGAGGGATTGTGGGGCACTTGCTTCACCCGGTCATGGTAGATCTCAAGTGCTTCATCAAAATTGCCCACCACCAGATTCTGATTGGCATAGAGCATTTCAATCTGCGGACTATCGGGCGAATTGCCTCGCAGAATTCGGGCTTGATCAAGCGCCACATCAAACTTCTGACGCTTATTAAGAACGTTTACATAATCCATATGCGCACCAGCATTACCGGGTTCGAGAACGAGCGCAGATTCGAGCAAAAACTCGGCTTCGTCCAACGAATTGAACTTGGTGCCGATATCGGCGAGGAAACGCATCGCTTCGACATGATGGCCTTTGATCTTCAAAAAATTGCGACACAAGGTTTCAGCTTTGAGAAGGCGATCTTCTTGAATGAGGCTCGCAACGCCTTGCAATTCGGGAGGGAGCGCTTCGAGATAGGCGCACTGCGCATCGGCAAAGTCAGCCGCTTCTGAATTGCCGCGATCTTTGTGCATTGACGCAAGCATTTTCCAACTGCCGTGCAGCGCCGCATTGTGCGAAACTGCGGATTGGTAGGCAAGGAATGCATCGCTTGCTTGCCCCATATCGCGCAGGCAGTGCCCGCGTTCCTGATGCGCCCTGCCGTTGGAAGGGGCAGCCGAGATCAGTTGGTTCGTGCGTGAAAGTGCGTCACCAAATTGACGCGAAAGCCGATAGGCAACTGCGAGTGTATAGAGCGCATCTTTGTGGAGCGGTTCCGCCTCAATCACAGTGCTGCAAACGGCGATTGACTGCTTTAGCTGCCCTTGTTGAAGGAGCCCGCGCGCACGCGCCACGAGCGTATCACCATCAAACGGTAGGGGTGCAGCAAGCGTCATGACATCTTATAGTTCAGTCTCGTGCGAGAGCAACGGGGTTCTATATCTGAGTGTCGAATGTGCCCGCCCAACGCTAACGCCGGAGCGGACCCACCCTAGATGACTACATCTTGACCGATGCACGTACGCCGATTGTGCGTGGACGCGAAGTGGTCGTGCGGACATTGCCGTCGTTTCCGCTTGTAAAGAGTTGCGGCCGTGCATCGCTCAAATTCTCACCAAACACCTCGACAGTCCAATTGTCTTTGCTCGCGCCGATTGAGGCGCTGAACGTTTGATATGCACGCTGCTTGAACGCGCTTGGCAGTGGCGTGATCGTGTCTCCTGCTCTAACAAGCACGCCATTGATGGTCGAATTTGCTCCGGAATACAAAACGTCTGTATTATCGACAATCGACGCGATCGTTTTTCCAGCGAAGTGAAAACCACCCTGAACAAATGGCTTCAATCCCGATGCAATTTCCTTTTCGTAGCGGATTCGCAGATTGCCCTGAAACTTCGGGCTAAGCGAGAGCGGGCTACCGAGCGGCACAAGCGCATTGAGGCCAGCGGCCCGCAGCTTATCAGCGACAAGCTTCGAATCATTGTATGAGAAGCCGGAGTTGAAAGTTAGCTCTTTGGTTGCTCGCAACGTGATATCGCCTTCGATGCCGTAGATGCGCGCATTTGCCAAGTTCGCCGTAAACGTCTGGTTCGATACGTTCTGGTTGAACACCGAAATCTGGATGTCTTTCCAATCGATCTTATACGCTGTTAGATTAATCTGAAGGCGTCGATCAAGCAGGCCAAGCTTGGCACCAATTTCATAGTTGGTTGCGGTATCGGGCTGGTACGTAGCCAAAGTCGCGCAAAGCGTGGGATTGGAAGCCGGGTTATTGCAACCTTTCCGATTGAAGCCGCCGGGCCGCAGCCCATCCGAAACCGTCGCATAGATAAGCGACGTATCGGTGATCCGGTAGGTTACATTGCCCTTGTACAACACGCCGGTATATTTGGCAGGTTTCACATTTGCCAGATTTGAACTGGCACGGAAGAACTGCGGCGGCGTTGCGCTGGGGCTATATGTACCGGTCGCAGGATTATAGATGCCGCGTGCAGAGAATGGCCCACCCAATCCGTTGAAGCTTGAGTTTGACCCACCAAAGATCGACGCTTTTTCATTATAATAGCGCAGCCCACCGGTAACCGTGAGTTTGTCAGGTACGATGTCAAATGAGGCCTCACCAAATGCTGCAAACTGCCTGTCGCGGCGGAAGATTGTGTTCACAAAGCCGACGCCGACTGGCAATACGCCCAAGCCCAGCGCGTTAACCGTTGGGTTTGGTGTGCGTGGATAGATGAAACCGGCATCGAACGACACATAGTTCCACTGCGTATTATCGCGTATCTTGTTCACATCAAAGAAGACGCCAAATGTACCGCGAATGCGCTTTTCTACAGGCGTATTCACCCGGAACTCATGCGTCAACCGCGTGTTCGTCGTGTCAACACGGTAACTCTTGTTAGGCGCATAGCACTGACGGCCAGCCGTTGCGACTTCGGACGTGTAATACACACCCCGGTCGCACTCATAATAAGGAAGATAAAGGCCGATACTTGAATAGCGCGCATAATCGGAATTCTGAACCGAGCGATGCTTGATATATGACCCCGAATACAGCAGCTCAAGACCGCCAAGCCGACCGGCCAATGTGGCTGTCGAAATGTTGAACGTGTCTTTCAGCGTATTGTTGTTAAACTGCTGTGCCTTGAGATCGCCAACCAGCGGATCATAATCGAACACCCCGTCGGTTTTGAGCGTCTGGCGCGCGTGCATCAGGTCCAAAGACCAATCTTCGCTGAACTTGAACGTCGCTGCAATCCGTCCGCCAGCATAAGACGCGTCGTTATAATTATCTTCGACGAATTTGGTATTGTCGATTGTCCGGCGATTTGGCGGCGTATAGTTGCTTGACCCGGTGCAGCCCACGCGTCCGACGCATGATGCAATCGCCTGACCGACCAAGAGCGGGTTACCCGATGGCAGGACACCGGGGCGTCCGGGATTGAACGGCAACTGATATGTACCAAACACGTTATCGATGTAGCCGCCCTGATTGTCATTATAGGCGACAAGACGAATGGCAAACTTATCCTTGATCACCGGGATGCTGATGTAGCCCTGCCCAGAGTAGCTATCGTCGCCGCCCTTGGTCGTCGAATATGATCCGCTGAAGCCCGCACGGAACTCGCTGAGGTCAGGCTTGTTGGTGATGTAACGGATCACCCCCGCCAGCGCCCCAGCGCCGAACAGCGTGCCCTGTGGCCCCGCCAAAACTTCGACGCGCTGAATGTCAGCCGCATAGACATCGAGATTACGACCCGGTGAAGCGCTTGGCGCATCGTTGAGGTAAAGCGCGACACTTGGCTGCGATCCAACCGTTCCGGCAACCTGCGAACCCACCGTGTCGGTCGAAAGACCGCGGATATAAACCGACGTAGAGCCCGGGCCGCGTGACGCCGTCCGCACATTTGGCAAGAATTCGATCAGCTTGTCAAAATTGGTAACATTCAGATCGGACAGAGAGTCGCCGCTCAAAGCCTGAATGGCGATTGGAACCTTGTTGATCGACTCTTCGCGCCGCGTCGCGGTCACAACGATATCGGCGATGCCGCGATCATTTTCGTCTGCGCCTGCCTGTTGCGCCAAAGCGGGCGAAGCGCCGGCACCTAGCGATGCCAGAACCAGCACTGCCGTCGACAATTTCCAATTTGCCTTCATCTTGTTTCCCCTTTTTCGCACCCGTGTACCGGGCGCATTGTCTTATTTATAGATCATGGTCGCAGAGTGTTTGCAATGGGCCGCGCTGGCAACTCAACAATTTTGCAACACCGGTAAGAAAAATTGCCACCCCGCCGCAATCACTGAAACGCGACGCTAACGGCAAATTCGACCGCGCCTGTCATATCAAAACCAACCGCCTGCATCATATTTATGCATAGCGAATGTGTTGGGGTTATACCGCGCCGCGTGCGATCGGAAAAACCCCGAAAACAACATGATTGCGCGCGAAGCTGACACAATAGGGAGCCAAGCGATGAAGCATAGGATGATAGCGCTGGCGGCGTGTCTGTGCGTTGGGAATTCTGCGAGCCAACCGCCAAGCATCACGCGCGCCGACGCGCCCGAGCTTGCCGCGCTGGGGCCCGCCGCCGTGGGTTTGCGCACCGTTACGTTTATCCACCGGGATCAACCAAAGCTTGACGGCGTTGATGCGAAAACCGGTGCGGTGACGCTTCATGACCGCAGGCTTGTTGTTGAAATCTGGTATCCTGCGGCGATTAAACGGGGTGCAAAGCCCGTCACCTACCGCGCCGCATTCTGGGGGGAGCCGCCGCGCCCTCCGGTTGCCTTCACTGTTCCCGGATTGGCGGTGCGCGGTGCGCAGCCGCATGGGACGCAACATCCGCTCGTCATCCTGTCGCACGGATATAGCAATGCACCCGCATCAATGACGTGGCTCAGCGAGAATCTTGCGTCAAAAGGCTATGTCGTCGCGGCTATTCACCATGATGATCCAGACCCTTATGTCGTTTCAACCGCAGTGCGCAATGCGCCCAATTTCAATCGACCGCTCGATATTACGTTCGTAGCGGCACAGTTGAAAATGTCTCTAGGCGCGCAGATTGACCCCAGTCGCATCGCCCTGATCGGCTATTCCCAAGGCGGTTACGGCGTGCTGACCGCTGGCGGCGCGACGCTTGATCCGGCTGGCCCCGCAATGGATCAGGTCGCGGGCGGCTGGCTCAAACGATATGCACGCGGCACGGCGGGCGCGGCGGCGTTGACCACCCCCGGCCTCAAAGCGATCGTCGCGCTCGCGCCGGCGGGTGGCGCAGGCAAAAGCGCATGGGGAAGCGAGGGATTGGCAGCGATCACCGCGCCGTTGCTCCTCATTCAGGGCGATGCCGACCCCGTCGTCGATTACAAGACCGGAGCGCTCGCAGTGTTTGCAGGCGCAGTGCGGTCTGATCGCTATTTGCTGACCTACAAACAGGCGGGCCACGCCGTCGCGCTCAACCCCGCCCCGCCAGAAATGCGCGGAACCCAGTGGGACATCGACTGGTTCGAAGACCCGATCTGGCGGCAAGACCGGATTAATGCGATCAACCTCCATTTCATCACCGCGTTTCTGGCGGTGCATCTGCGCGGGGAGACGGCGCGGGCGGCCTACCTCAATGTGGCGGTGGAGAGTTCGGACGACGGAGTGTGGAATGCGCCCGCTGGAACGCCGTGGGGCGCGTATAGTCCGGGCGGGGACGGGGTGACGTTGTGGAAGGGATTTCAACGGCGGCACGCGCGAGGGATGGAATTGCGGCGTGCGGGGGCGGGGCGGTAGGGGAATGTGTCTGTTACCGACAAGAAAGGCGTCGTTTGAGGATTTGAATGCTTTGCCGAAAGCAGACATTGCATTGCTAACATGTCCGAGATTAACCTTTGACAATCCATATCATATTAGATATAGATCGCTATGCCATTAAGCGACTCTCCTTCCAAGAAGACATTGATCTGGATTGGAAGCAGCAAGCGCGACCTGATTGCAATGCCGCTGTCGCTGCGCAAGGAATTCGGCGTCGCGCTGGATATTGCGCAACAAAGTTTGACGCCCGAAGGAGCCAAATTGCTCAAGGGTAAAGTCGCCGGAGCGGTTCAGGTCTCTGAGGATTTTTACGGCGACACCTACCGCGCAGTCTATACGGTTGAGTTGGAGGGGTGCCTATATGTGCTGCACTGTTTCCAGAAGAAATCGAAGAGGGGTGCGGAGACGCCCAAGCCCGATCTGGATTTGATCGAATCCCGTTTGAAAACAGCCCGCGCGCTGCACGCAGACAGACAAAGGAAAAGCTGATGGCGAACGCCCAACATGACTTTGAAGAAAGCAGCGGCAATGTCTTCGCCGACCTTGGCCTGCCCGACGCAGATGACCTTGCCTATAAAGCAGGACTGATCGGATCGATCATGCGATATCAACAGGAACACGGTCTCAGCCAGAGCGCGCTCGCGCTGCTCGTCGATATTCCCCAGCCCCGCCTTTCCAACCTGTTCGCAGGCAAGATGAGCGGCATCACCAGCGAAAAACTGATCAAAGCCTGCACCAAGCTGGGCCGGCATGTGCGGATTGTGATTGAGGAACATCCGGCGGGGGGTGCAGCGGGGCGGGTGGCGCTGGAGGTGGCTTGAGGGGTGGCTAATCAGTGATATCAAAACCAACCGCCGGCATCATATTTATGCATAACGAATGCGTTGGGGGTATCGCGCACCACGTGCGCTCAAAATTGTGCGGAAAACGCGGTAGTGTTGCGCGGCGCTGGACTCAATCGGGGAGCCGTTCAATGGGAGTGCAGATGGCAGGAGTCGACAACTTTTCAGGCGTTCAATCCGCCAATTCTCAAGAGACATTCCGGCCGCTTTCAATTAGGCACAACGCATGGATGGCCGCATAATTGTCTTGAATGGGGTTGGAAGCGTCGGGAAGACGTCTGCCGCCAAAGCGTTACAGAAGCTGGCACAACAGCCTTTCTTGCATGTACAGGGTGATGCCTTTCTCGATATGATAGCGCCTCAGATGTGGGGCGATCCGCAAGGAATAATCTTTCATCAATTTGAACGAGGTGGAGTTCCATTGATTGAAATTAAAATGGGTTTGTCTCTCGACTGTTTGATGGAAGGAATGCGGAGTTCTATTGCCGCGCTGGCAAGAGCGGGAAACAACTGCATCGTCGATGATGTAATGCTATCCCCAGCCAATCAGCAATCATATCTTGCCGCGTGCGTCGGCATTCAAATCCAATTTGTTGCGCTTCATGCGCCGCTTGCGATCCTTGAACAGCGTGAACGGGAAAGGGGCGATCGGCTGATTGGGCTATCTCGTTGGCAGTATGAACGAGTGCATGGAGGGATTAATTATGATTTCGAGATCGATACGTCAATCGATAATGCTGAAACAATTGCGCAAGCAATTGCGTCCGCTTTAAGCGTCCCTTACCGCTAAACCCGCCCGTCCGCACCCCACACCACAACCGACACCACCTACCCCGACAAACTCCCAGCCGCGACTTCCCAGAAATGCACCAGCCCTTCGCTGAAACTTGCGGGGACATACACATCGCACGCGTCATCGCTTACCACGTGCAGCCGCACGGCGACGTGGTCGATGATCGTGGCGGCGCTGCATCCCGGCGCGAACGCCGTGGACTCGGCGTCGAACATGCCGCCTTCCATCAAGAGCGCGCGCCAGCCTTCGCCCGAAAGCCGAATGCGGGTGATGCCGCCGCCGATGGCTGTCAGCGCCCCGTCATCGCCGAGGATTACGGGCAACGCAGCGGCATCGCCCTCAACCAGCCAGACGGTTGGTTCATAGCGGATCAGGCGCAGCGCGTCGCTCCTGTCTGAGGTGCCCATTGGCGGGAGCGCGAAGCCCGTTGCGGCCTCAAACCGCTTGGCAACGGCGGGCGCGTTGCTCCAGATTTCGAATGCGTGGAGCGGGGCTGCGGGAAGCAGGGTGATGGTCACATCAGTCACGGTAACACTCAAACCGTTTCCCAGCGAACGCCCGACGCTGACTGGCATTTTGATGTGGGTGCATACAATTGCCCCTCTCCCCCTGCGGGAGAGGGTGGCGCGAAGCGACGGGAGAGGGGGCAGCGCGCGTCTGCGCGCCAATAGACGCGTCAACGGTGGTTCTATTTACCGGGTTTCGGTATTTGCGGAGCCAGCGCTGCGTTTTTTGCGCCGCAGACGCGACGCAACCCCTCTCCCCCCCTGCGGGCACCCTCTCCCGTAGGGGGAGAGGGAAGATCGCTGTGTTAATCACGGTAACGCGCCCCCGCAGCATCGTAGAAATGCGGCGTTACAACGCGGACGCGCGCGTGTTGGCCGCGCGTTGGCGATGTCGCGATCATCTCCTCTCCTGTCCGCGCAAAGCCGACCTCTAGCTGGGCGAGCGCGATCGATCCGCCTTCGATCACCCGCACTCCCGCCGCGCTGACATGGCCTTCGGGTTCCTGCCCCTTGCGCGTTACCAGCATTGATCCTTCGGGGATGACGCCCTTGATCGCTTCGAGTCCTACCAACTGACGCCGGTTCGGCGATGCAAGCGAAGGACGGTGCAGCCCCGACGCACCAATATAGCCGCCCGCTTTGTTGAGCATCTTGTCGAGCGCGAGATCGTGCGGCGTCAACCGCCCGTCGATTTCTCCCCCGACCACGAGATGCCCCTTTTCAATCCGCAGAAACTCCATCGCCTCCATGCCGTAAAGACAGCCGCCTTGTGCTAAAACCGCTCGCTCAAGCGCCACCCAGACAGGCGCAGCGTGGGTCGCCTCGATATAGATTTCAAACGCGCGTTCGCCGTTGTAACTCGCCGCGAGCACGAGTACGGGGACGCCCGCGATTGTGGCGAACGCGGTCGACATATGGCGTGGTGGCGCGGCGCCGATCAATCCCGCCAGCACCGCCCTGGCTTTCGGCCCGGCAACCGCGATCGCGGCATAATGCTCCTGCACATTGAGCGCCGACACGCGCAGGTGCGGGCAGAGGTAGTTGCGGACGTAGGAGATGAGCGTCGCCATCCGGTCTGCGCCACCGGTCGAACTCGTCAGCAAATAGCGATGTTCGGCCAAGCGCCAGACGGTACCATCGTCAAACACGAACCCGTCTTCGCGGAGCATGAACGTATAGCGCCCGCGCCCGACCGCAAGCTTGCCGACCGTCGTCGCGCAAATGATTTCAAGGAAAGCGGCGACATCGGGCCCGCTCACTTCGAACTTGGCGAGCGTTGAAACATCGGTCATCCCGACGCATGTGCGCACCGCCCGCGCCTCGCGAAGCGCTGCCTGCGCGAGCGTCTCGTCGCCCTCAGGATAGGCGCGCGGGCGGAACCAGTAACCGAGCGGCTGCCACAACGGGTTCTTCGCGGCGTGCATATCGTAAAGCGCGAGCCGCCGGATGTGCGCGCCGCCATCGTTCGCGCCTGCGCCAGCGAGCGCACCCATGGTTAGCGGTGTGTAAGGCGGACGGAACGTCGTCAGCCCCGCCTCGGGGATCGCGACGCCTTGTTTTTCGGCGAGCCGACCCAAAGCAGCCATGTTGCCCAGCTTGCCCTGATCGGTCGCCATGCCGAGCGTGGTGTAACGCTTCAAATGCTCAACCGATCGATACCCTTCGGCCCAAGCAAGATCGACATCGGCGAGCGTTACGTCATTCTGGAAATCGACGAAGCTCTTGCGCGGATCGCCTGCCGGGACTGCAGCGAAGACGGGTTGAGGCGACGCCGCGCCGCCGATCGTCATTACCGCTTGCGGCGACGTGCCGGCGACAAAGGCTTGGGCTGCTTCATTCCAATCGAGCGTGCCACCTGCCTGCATGTGGAGGTGAACGACCGGTGTGGACCCGCCCGATACCGCGAGCAAATCGGCGTTCCAGCTTTTGATCTGACCCGCCACGCGCGCCTTGACGCTCGACAGCCGCTGCCGCGCGCCATGGGCAGAAACTGGGACCGTGTCGTAATAAATAGTGAACTGCGAACGTCCCTCTTGCCCCACGAGCGAAGGACGAGCATCAAGGATCGCGACAATTTCAGCGCCTGCGCTCGCCAGTGCGTTGGCGGTGCGGTATCCATCATCATTGTTCGTCGCGATCACCACGCGCTTGCCCGGAAGCACGCCGAATCGCTGCGTATAGGCGCGCACGGCTTGCGACAGCATCACGCCGGGTCGATCATTGTGGGCGAATGCAATTGGTCGTTCGATGCTGCCGGTGGCTAGGATCACTTGGCCCGCCCGCACATGCCACATCCGCTGTGCCACCCCGTTTGGCGGCACTTGCCCCGGCTCGGCAATGCGTTCGGAGAGGGTGAGGAAGTTATGATCCCAATATCCCGACGCCGTTGTCCGCGTCAGGATGCGTCCACCCAGATCGCGGATGCGCGCGGCTGTCGTTTCGATCCACCGTGCGTCCTGCGCCTGCGGATCGCGGATCAGCGACGCGCCGAGGATGCGGTCTTGCTCAACGAGAATGACGCGCCTCCCCGCCTCCGACGCCTCAAGCGCGGCGCTCAGTCCAGCAGGGCCAGCACCCACAACGAGTACATCACAAAATGCCGCGCGCTGCGAAAATCGGTCGGGGTCAGCGCGTGTCGGTGGTTTGCCAAGGCCTGCGGCTTTCCGGATGAAATATTCGTAGAACATCCAGCGCTTGGGCGATCCGAAGAAGGTTTTGTAGTAGAAACCGGCGGGCAGGAAGCGCGACATCAGGCCGAGCACCGCGCCGACATCGAACGCCAAACTTGGCCAGCGGTTCTGGCTTGTCGCGATCAGTCCTTCGTAAACGAACACATCGGTCGCGCGTGTATTCGGTTCGGTGCGTCCGCCTTCGCCGACAGTGATAAGCGCGTTGGGCTCTTCAACCCCCGCCGTCATGATCCCGCGCGGGCGGTGATATTTGAAGCTGCGGCCGACAAGACCAACGCCATTCCGCAACAGCGCTGCGGCCAGCGTATCGTCTTCGCGTGCGCGATAGGCTTTGCCGTCGAAAGTGAAGTTGATCACGGCAATGCCTCTGGCCCAACCGCACGGATCGCCTCAATCTTGTGACTTACCCGGTGGCGCGTCAGCACCATCCACGCGCGGCAGCCAAATGTGTGCCGCCAGATTTCCTCATCGATCCCGCGCGGATTGGCGCGCGTGAAAAGTGTCGCCATCGCCTCACCGGATGCCATGTCCAACGTCACGACCGAATCGACCGTCCGTTCGTAGGTAAACTCGCCTTGCGCGCGCGGGCCGCAGTGGGGGCATCTGATTTCCATCATGTCAGCGCCAAGCCTTCATCGACTATTCGGCAATGGGCCGGTCCCCGTTTCGTCGATTGTATCACCGCGCGCAAACCGGTCGAGATCGAACGGCGCGTTGAGTGCATGGGGCTTTCCCGTTGCGAGCGTATGCGCATAGGTCCAGCCCGAAGCAGGTGTCGCCTTGAACCCGCCGTAGCACCAGCCGCCGTTGAGGTAGAGGTTCTTGACCGGCGTTTCGCCAATGATCGGCGATCCGTCAAAACTCATGTCGGTCACGCCCGACCATGTCCGCACCATCCGCAGCCGCGAGAGTGCCGGCATGAGCGCCAGCCCCTGTGCCACTGCCCCCTCCATCACGCGCGGGTTGCCGCGCTGCGCATAGCTCGGCCAATTGTCGGGATCACCGCCAAAGACTATTCCGCCCTTGTCCGACTGGCTGATGTAACAATGGAGCGACTGCGACATGATAATTGTATCGACCATCGGCTTGACGCCTTCGGTGACCATCGCCTGCAAGGTTTGCGATTCGATTGGCAGCTTGAGACCCGCAAGCCCGGCAACATGGCCGCTATTCCCTGCAACGCAGATACCGACGCGGCCAGCGCCGATCCGCCCGCGTGTCGTTTCGACGCCAACTACCGCGCCGTCATCGCGGATAAAGCCGGTGACTTCGCATTTCTGGATGATGTCGACGCCCAAACCATCCGCCGCGCGCGCATAGCCCCAAGCGACCGCATCATGGCGCGCGGTGCCACCGCGTCGCTGCGTCAGCCCGCCAACAATCGGAAAGCGCGCCGAGCGCGACATATCGAGCAGTGGCTCCATCTTTGCGATCTGATCGCAGTTGAGCAATTCAGCGTCGATCCCGTGACACGCCATTGCGTCGCCGCGCTGGGCAAGCAGCGTCATGTCGCTGTCCGAATGGCCCAGTACCATTGCGCCGCGCGGCGAAAACATCACGTTATAATTGAGCTCGTCGCTCATCCCCTCCCAAAGCTTCATCGAAAATTCGAACAGCTTTTGAAGTGGTGCCTGTCGGTAGTTTGACCGCACGATCGTCGTGTTGCGACCCGTGTTACCGCCGCCGATCCACCCTTTTTCGATCACCGCGATGTTTTTGATGCCGTGCACCTTGGCGAGATAAAATGCCGTCGAAAGTCCGTGCCCGCCCCCACCGATGATCACAATATCATAGCTGGCTTTGGGTTCAGGATCGCGCCACGCGGGTTGCCAGTGCTTGTGGCCACCCAGCGCGCCGCGAATGAGGCCAAGCGCGGAATAGCGGATCATGAAATCGGCAGCCACCCGCGCTTTTGACGCCAGTCGGCGTCGAGGTCTGCGAAGCGCGACAGGCCAAGGATGCTGATATCGGCAAACGAGCAGGCACCATCGAGCACAAGATCGCGGATCGCATGTCCCGACGCAGGCGACAGGCCAAATCCGACGCCCGACATCGTCGCGACCACAACATTGTCGGGGCTTTTCAGCCGGTCGATAATCGGGCGACCATCGGGCGTATTTTCAATCACTCCGGCCCAGCTACGGATTACGTTCAAATGCGTCGCCTTGGGTAGAAGATCGGCCAGGCGCGCCGCGAGATTGCGCATCAGTGGTGTTGAAGGCCGCGCGGCGGGGCCTGCCTCGTCGACATCAATCCATTCATGCGGGCCACCGCCATATGCCAGATTGCCGCGCAGCGTTTGCCGGCCGTAGAGCTTATGCCCGTCGACGCCGCCAATCGGCATCATCGGCGCGGGTTCGGTGATGATCATTTCCGCGCGCGCAGCAGCCAGCGGAATTTCGACACCAAGCTGTGCTGTCAGCCGGTCGGTCTGCGGGCCTGCCGCGATCACCAGCGTGTCGCAGCCATAGGCCGCGTCTGCTGTTTTCACTGTGGTTACCTTGCCGCCTGCGGTTTCAAATCCGGTGACGCGGCTGTGCTGGACGATCGTCCCGCCGAGATCCTGAAACGCCCAGGCATAGGCCTGCACCGTGCGCTGCGGGTTGGCATGACCACCAAAGCGGTAATGGACGCCGCCAAAGCATTTTTCGCTGGCAAGCGGCACCGCCTCTTGCACCTGCTTTGCATCAAGCAAGTCAACGCGGTGATTGAGCCGGTGGTGGCGCTTGGCAATGAACTGATATTGCTCCCATTGGCGCTGCGTCATCGCGATGATGATGCGCTCGCTGCGATGTTCTGTGGGGTATCCTAGCAGCTCATCCATTTGTGGCCAGAGGCGGTGCTCTTCCTCAAACAGCGGGCTTTGGTAATGCGAAGCCCCGCCGCCGTTGCGCCCCGATGCTTCCCAGCCGACAATGCCCTTGTCGAGCACGGTGACCTTGACGCCCGACCGCGCAAGCCACCAAGCCGCGCTAAGCCCGGTAACGCCGCCGCCGACAATGACGACTTGCGAGCCGCTCATTCGTACATGCCCGTGTAAAGCATCTGGCGGTGTTCATCTTCATGCACAGTGCCAAGGTCTTCAACCGGAACCCACTGCGTCGGGATGCCGAACCACACGTCCCAAGCGGCGGTCATCGCTTCGCTTTCGTTCCAGTCTGCGATGATCTTGAGCGGCAACGGGCGAACGGGCGCACGGTGGCTTGCCAGCGGGATCGTGCCGAACGGCTTGCCTGCCTCAATCGCCAGCAGCATCGCGACCTGATCACGACAACGACGCCCCTGGCATATCCCCATCCCGGCGCGGGTAAGGCGCTTCACTTGGTCAGGATGGGCGGGGCCATCGTTCAATAAAGTTTCAAGCGAACGCGCAGACATCGCCGGTGGCCGCGCAAGGTAATTGGGCGGCTGAACTCCGATCAAATCAGCGCGCGTCACCGCTTCGCACTGGCAGATAATCGTATCGGGCGCGCTAACCGCAGCAAGCGCGCGCATCCAGTCCATCCGGTATGCGATATGGTCAAATCCGCTGTCCGAGAGGCCCGCACAATCGCCGACGGCGCAAACCGTCGCTTCGCCTGCGGGAATGTAGCCGCCGCGTGCAGCATTCAGTGCGCGTGCCCCGTGCATCGCGTCGACAAGTTCGATCGATGGGATAAGTCCGATCGCGACGCAGATGGTATCACAGTCGATGCTTTCGCCAGATGTTAGCGTCGCGCTTTCGACGCCGTCGATCCCGCCCTTGGCTGACGCAATTGCTTGACCGCAGCGGATCGCCACACCGGCGTCGGCAAGCTCTGAGACCAGAACGGAATTGCCCTGCGGCGCATCACGCACCTCAACCAGCCCCGCAATTTCAATCCCGCGACTTTGTGCGAGCAACGCCGTTTCAAGCGCAAGGTCATGCGATCCGAGCAGCAAAACGCGCTGTCCGGCAAATGCGTCATAGCGCGTCAGCAGCATCTGCAGTGCGGCCGCACCCATCACGCCCGGTTGATCCCACCCCGGAAACGCCATCGCCAGATCACGCGCGCCGGTTGCCAGCACGAGCTTATCGAAACCGACAATCCACGAACGTTCAGCATCGGCGAGGCCGACAACCTGTTCAGGCAGGCTCGCTACACCCGGCCCGTTGCGATAAACGCCCCAAGCTGATGTACCGAGCAACACCTCTACGCCCGCTTCCATCGCAGCATCAAGCGCGGGCATGCTCATATAGATCGCCTCAAGCATGCGCTCACTATTCTGCGTTGCTGCGGTCATCCGCCCGCCGAAATAGAGCGGCACATCATTGCCCATCAATGCGCCAGACACCGGATTTTCATCGACCAGCAAAACAGTCAAACC
>JAYVVW010000228.1:0-9123 GCA_043786595.1 Sphingomonadales bacterium
TTGAATCCGACCATTTCTGGACCGTCATTCCCGCGAAGGCGGGAATCCATAAACTCTGAGGTTCGGAGCATATGGATTCCCGCCTTCGCGGGAATGACGGCAAATGTAAGTTGGTTCAACTTAACTGAAAACGAGTCTAGGAAAGGGAAGCCTAACCCCGTGTCAAGCACGGGGAGACGGTTTATTGTAAAACCTTCCTGCTCGTTCAGATCAGCTCAACGCCAATCGCCGTGCCTTCGCCGCCGCCGATGCACAGCGCCGCAACGCCGCGTTTGAGCCCGCGGTTTTGCAGCGCTGCAATCAACGTCGCGATGATCCGCGCGCCTGAGGCACCGATCGGGTGGCCAAGTGCGGTGCCGCCGCCGTTTACGTTCAATTTTTCAATCGGAATGTTGAGTTCTTTTGCGGCGATCATCGGCACCATCGCAAAGGCTTCGTTGATTTCGAACAGATCGACATCATCAACGCTCCAGCCCGCCGTCGCCATCACCTTGCGGATCGCCGGAACCGGCGCGCTGGTGAATTTGGCAGGCTCCTGACTGTGCGTCGCGTGCGCAACAATGCGCGCAATCGCGGGTAAATTCTTGGCTGCCGCAACGCTTGCGCGGGTGATAACCATTGCCGCCGCGCCGTCTGAAATCGACGATGCGTTTGCGGCCGTGATCGTCCCGTCCTTGGCAAATGCGGGTTTCAACGTTGGGATTTTTTCGGGCATCGCCTTGCCCGGCTGCTCATCGACGCTAACCGTTTCGGTGCCCTTGCGCGTGATTACGTCAACGGCAACAATTTCGCGATCAAACGCGCCGTTTGCGATTGCTTCCTTTGCGCGCGAAAGCGAACGCAGCGCATATTCATCCTGCGCGGCGCGGGTGAACTGATATTCCTGCGCGGTTTCTTCAGCAAAACTGCCCATCGCACGGCCCGGCTCATACGCATCCTCAAGCCCGTCGAGGAACATCGAATCCTTGATACTGTCATGGCCAAGCCGCGCGCCCGAACGGTGCTTGGTGAGCATGTACGGCGCGTTGGTCATGCTTTCCATGCCGCCCGCGATGACGATGTCTGACGATCCCGCGCTAATCGCATCATAGGCAAACATTGCTGCCTTCATTCCCGATCCGCAGACCTTGTTGATCGTCGTCGCGCCGGTGCTGATTGGCAAGCCCGCGCCAATCCCTGCCTGACGCGCTGGTGCCTGACCAAGCGCACCGGGAAGGACGCAACCCATGATCAACTGGTCAACATCACCAGGCGACACGCCTGCACGCTCAATCGCCGCCTTGATCGCCGTCGCACCAAGCTGCGTTGCCGAAACACCCGCAAGCGATCCTTGCATTGCACCCATTGGGGTGCGGGCATAGCTCGAAATGACAATGGCATCTGTGGTCATCGGATTGGTCCTCATGTGCGTGTGAAACGCGGTTATAGCGCGGGTGCGGCATTTTTTGAAGAGGCTGTTATTTTGCTGCGTCGGCTTCCACTTCAACAGCCTCGGTACGCGTCATCAGCAGCCGCCCATCCTTCACCGCAAACGCCAGCTTGCCCTCGACAAGCGCAAGTGCATCCGAGCCGAACTGATCGAACCGCCAATCATTGAGCATCGCGAGGCCGCTGCGTTGCCCCGCTGCCAGCGCATCAAGCTCATCGGCCCGCGCGAGCAGCCGCGACGCGACATTGATCTCGCGTGACCTGATTTTGAGCAACAGCCGCAACAGATCGGCGACAAGCGAACCGTCTTTGCCAAGCCCGGGCTTACGGTCTTCGCGCGGCGGCATTTCGTCAGGCGACATTGGCTGCGCGTCGGCGAGTACCTGCATCATCCGCGCACCAATGTCATTGTTCGCCCAAGCCGGAGATAGCCCGCGCACCTTGGCTAATTCATTCTGGCTGCGCGGGGGATGTGCCGCAATATCGGCCATCGTCTCATCCTTGACGATGCGCCCGCGCGGCAGATTCTTGCCCTGCGCCTCGCGTTCACGCCACGCCGCCAGCGCCTTCAACCGGCCCAGCAGTTCGGGTTTTCGCCCCGGCACCTTGATCCGTTTCCACGCGAGTTCGGGCACATTGAGATAATTGGCAGGGTCAGCGAGCCGCTCCATCTCCTGATCGATCCAGTCGCCGCGCTCCATCTTGCGCAGTTTGGTGAGCATCTTGGGAAAAATCGTCGCGAGATGCGTGACATCGCCGATCGCATAGTCAATCTGGCGCTTATCGAGCGGACGCCGCGCCCAATCGGTAAAGCGCGCGCCCTTATCAAGCGTGATGCCAAGCCAGTTATCGACGAGGTTCGAATAGCCAACCTGTTCGCCCTGCCCCAGCGCCATCGCTGCAATCTGCGTATCGAAAATCGGATGCGGCGTTTTGCCCGTCAGGTTGAAGATGATTTCGACATCCTGGCTTCCGGCATGGAAGATTTTGAGGACATCCTCATTGTCGGTCATCAGATCGAGCAGCGGCTTCATGTCGATACCCGGCGCTTTCGGGTCAATCGCCGCGGCCTCATGCGCGTCGGCAATCTGGATCAGGCACAGTTCGGGCCAATAGCTATTTTCGCGCATGAATTCGGTATCGACGGTAATGAACGACGATTTTGCAAGCCGGGCGCATAATGCAGCGAGCGCGGCTGAGTCTTCAATGAGCGGGTGAATTTCCATCGCACCCCCATAGCGCGCCAGCGCGGCTTGACAAATAGTCACTTAAACTGTGTTAGCGGCGGCTCATCACACTTCTCGCAAAATTTGGAAATGATCATGCACGCCTATCGCACGCACACCTGCGCTGAACTTCGCGCCGAACATGTCGGCCAGAGCGTTCGTCTGTCGGGATGGGTTCACCGCAAACGCGATCATGGCGGGCTTTTGTTCGTCGATCTGCGCGATCACTACGGGCTGACGCAGATTGTGCTCAACGTCGAATCCGAAGTGTTTGGCTTGATCGACAAGCTCCGCGCGGAATCGGTTGTCACGATCACGGGCGAAGTCGTTGCGCGCGACGCTGCTGCGGTCAACGCGAACCTTGCGACGGGCGCGATTGAAATACGCGCGACCGACGTTGCGGTGCAATCGTCGGCGCACGAATTGCCGATGCCGGTGTTTGGTGAAGCCGAATATCCCGAGGAAATTCGCCTCAAATACCGTTATCTCGATCTGCGGCGCGAACGGCTCCACGCCAATATCGTGCTACGATCAAACGTGATTTCAAGTATTCGTCGGCGGATGATCGAGTCGGGCTTCACCGAATTCCAAACCCCGATCCTGACCGCAAGCAGCCCCGAAGGCGCGCGCGATTATCTGGTGCCGAGCCGCGTTCATCCGGGCAAATTCTACGCGTTGCCGCAAGCGCCGCAGATGTTCAAACAATTGTTGATGGTCGCAGGCTTTGACCGCTATTTCCAAATCGCGCCGTGTTTCCGCGATGAAGATGCCCGCGCTGACCGTTCTCCGGGCGAATTTTACCAGCTCGATTTTGAAATGAGCTTCGTCACGCAAGATGATGTATTTGCGGCAATCGAACCTGTCCTTCACGGCGTGTTTGAGGAATTTGCCAAGGGGAAAGCCGTCACCCCCGCGCCGTTTCCGCGCATCGCTTACCGCGCATCGATGCTCAAATACGGTTCGGACAAGCCCGATCTCCGCAATCCGATCCTGATCTCAGACGTCAGCAGCCATTTTGCCAAATCGGGGTTTGGTCTGTTCGAACGCATCGTCGAAGGCGGTGGTGTCGTCCGCGCAATCCCGACGCCCAACACCGCAGAAAAAAGCCGCAAATTCTTCGACGAAATGAACGACTGGGCACGCAGCGAAGGCCATGCTGGTCTTGGTTATGTCACACGCAAAGGCGGCGAATTTGGCGGCCCGATTGCAAAAAACCACGGCGAAGCGGGCATGATCGCGCTTTATGATGCACTTGGCCTTGGCGCAGACGATGGGTGTTTCTTCGCGGCAGGCAAAGAACTTCAGGCGGCAAAGCTTGCAGGCGCTGCGCGCACCCGCGTTGGCGAACAGCTTGGCCTGATCGAACAGGGCGCGTTCAAATTCTGCTGGATCGTCGATTTTCCGATGTATGAATATGACGAGGATGCCAAGAAAGTTGATTTCAGCCACAATCCCTTCTCGATGCCGCAGGGCGAACTTCACGCGCTTGAAACGATGAACCCGCTCGATATCCTCGCCTATCAGTATGACATTGTCTGCAACGGCGTTGAACTGTCGAGCGGTGCAATCCGCAACCACCGGCCAGAAATCATGTATAAAGCGTTCGAAATTGCAGGCTATTCGCAAGCCGATGTCGATACCAACTTTGCGGGCATGATCAACGCATTCAAATTCGGCGCGCCGCCGCACGGTGGCTCGGCTCCCGGGATTGACCGCATCGTCATGCTGCTTGCCGACGAGCCCAACATCCGCGAAGTCATCACCTTCCCGATGAACCAGAAGGCCGAAGACTTGATGATGGGCGCACCCGCGCCGGTATCGCTCAAGCAGCTCCGCGAGCTTAACATACGAACGGTCGAGCAGCCAAAATAATGGTTGCATGACTGTGAAACTGTGATATTGTGACGCGCATGAAGAATGTGACGATCACGATTGATGATGAAACGCACCGCGCGGCGCGCATTCGTGCGGCTGAACGTGGCACGTCATTATCGGCGATGGTGAAGGATTATTTGCAAGGGCTAGCCGCAGTTGACGCGCGGCCAACGGAGTTACGCGAAATGCCGATGACTTTTGCAGCCCAGCCCGCGTCGCCCGTCGCCGCACCGCCAATCAGCGATGGCCCGCCTTATTTTGTCGACGGCAAATGGGTTTACACTAAAGACGGCAAACCACGGCGGCCCGGCGCGCTGCGGGGCAAGATTGGCATGTCTGATGATTTCGATCAATGGCCCGATGGCTTCATCGATGCCATGCTCGGCGAAGATACCGAAGCGTCCGAAAACTGGTATAAATGAAGCTGCTGCTTGATACCAATGCGTTGCTATGGTGGTTTGACGACAATCCCAAACTGGGCCGACGCGCGCGTGCCCTGATCGCCAATTCAGACAGCGAACTGATGACGAGTATCGTGTCGCTATGGGAAGTGTCGGTCAAACATCGTGTTGGAAAAATGAAGGCCAACGCAGCAGAAATCGGGCGCTGCTTGCCCTCCGAAGGAATTGCGCTTGTGCCGATCAAGATCGCGCATCTTGTCGCGCTCGAAGCATTGCCGTCACACCACAAAGATCCGTTCGATCACCTCATTCTTGCCCAAGCAAAGGTAGAAGGCGCGAAAATTGTAACAAGCGACCGTGCGATGGCTGACTACGGCATTGCGTGTGTCTCAACGAGTTGATTGGGGGGTGTGGTTGTTTCTGTAAGGGTAGGTAAATTTGGCGTGCGGTTTTTGGCATGCGAGTCACGCCGTCAGCGCAGCAGCGGCGACAATTCGCAAATGAATTCAAGACTCGCCAAAGCTAGCGAGCATCAACGGCCACGGATGCTAACACGGAAAAACTTTTGACGTGGCCTTACCCCTTGCTGAAAATTTTGACTGAAGCTCGCCGATAATCTCGCTTGGATCGGGCGCGCGCGCCTCGCGCAAAGACGTTTCAACGTCAGCCCACTCAGTAAATGCGGGCCGAACTTCCTGCATTTGATATGTCTCACCGCTCTTAGCCAAGGGATAGACCAGCCAAGTTAACTCGCTGTTCGCGGGAGTCGTGGTTCGAAATTCAGGTAATGACCGGAAAAACTGACTGTCGACAACCACAAAAAATTTCTTACCCCAACGTCGAAACACTGGAACTTTTAACTGTAACTGGGGAATCAGCCGCTTCTGAGCCGACGAGCGAAAATCGGGACGTCGAAAGGTGTCCAATGTTCCGAAACTCCGGTTTGCCATAAAGTGTTTCAGCGCACTTCGCGTTTCGGTTCCCGAAAAATACGCAGCTTGAACTTCGACGGCGCAGAAATCGGTAACCGAACCGCTGTCAATCCTCCCCAAGACGAAATCTACCTTTCCAATTTTTTTCAACACGCCCGATTTTTTAGGATCAGGAACTTGTAATATGCGAATTTCAGGGAATATGGCGAAAGTGGCAGACTCGCCAAATGCGATACGTGCAGCATCGCGGAAAATGCGCCCTCCTTCCAAGAATCTCACGGGGCAAAGCGATGCCGCTGCCACGCCGTCAGAAATTGAGCAAATTCCAATCGGATCGGTTTTGCTTGACTTATTGCAGGGCCCTTCCCTGAACCGACAGCGTTTTTCCATCCTATCGGCCCAAGCAACCTCTGTGTGGTCGCCGATTCCGTGTCCAAAAACTTCCGATATATTCACGCGGCAATCCGCTCAATCCGAGCGCTTGAAAGCGTGATACTATTTGCGATCGACTTGGCCATCATCGGCGGAACGGCATTGCCGATCTGTACAAACTGCTCGGTCATGCTGCCGTAGAAAACGAATTGATCAGGAAATGATTGCAGCCGCGCAGCCTCACGCACCGTGAACGCGCGATTTTCGATCGGATGGATGTAAGCGCCCCAGTGAATGTCGCACTTGGTGAGAATGGTGCAAGAGAGGTCGGATAACCGAGGTCGGCCATAGCGTTTTGTATGGTCACTTCGCTTGGCGCGCTTCATGCCTTCCGGAAGAAGGTCGAATGGAATGTCACGCCACGATCCTCCTTGCGGAATATGCCGAATACGCTCCTGATTGACCTTACCAAGCTTGGGACCATAATGATTGGCAAGCTTCGGATTGCCCTGCCTCATTTGAGATTGGTAGTCTGTGCTTGGCGCAGTCGGATAATTGGCCAGATTTTCGCAAACCAAAAGCGGCAAATCACCAATTGCATCCCAGATTGTGGTGAATGGCCTCAATTTGTCGCCGTACCCTATCTCTGGGAACATGATCGGCGCACCAATACGATTTGCGATAAAAACAACTCGGCGCCGCTCTTGAGGGACACCATAGTCTTCCGCGCGTAAAACCCGCCATTCGACCACATAGCCTAACTTGGTGATTTCGTCCGATATTGTCTGAATCAATTGGCCGCTAGAAATTGAAAGCAAGCCCGTCACGTTTTCCATGATCAGCCATTTCGGCGAGAGTTCGCGAACGATTCTGAGATATTCCCGAAACAAGCCTGCCCGAGGATCATGTTCGCCGCGACCGTGATTATAGACACTATAACCTTGGCAGGGCGGGCCGCCTACCAATACATCCAGTTGCCCTTTGCAAAGCCCCGTCACAGTCAGTATTTCGGAACTCGAAAGCGCCTGAATCGGCTTGGCAAGAAATTGCGCCCCGGCATGAGACCTGCTGAAAGTTTCGCCGAATGTTGGATCGACATCGCTCCCAAACAGAATCTTGTATCCTGCTTGCCGAAAGCCCTCGCTCAGACCGCCAGCACCACAAAAAAGATCAATGACGGTAGGGCGCGAATTCATCAACAAAACCTCTTTTGTTCTTATTATGCTAGCTTGCCAAACAGCGCAACCCCTTCCGAACCCAAAAATGGAAACAACATCATATCTTGAACGACCCTCACAACGTCCGCCTTGCAAAGTGCAGTTGGCACTTGCCCGGCACCGCCTCTCGACTGATCCGTTCAGGCTGTCCGTTTGCCCCGCCCCCAAACACCCACCTCGACTCTCCCTCACCACAAGCTATGATGCCCGCATGACGATCAAGCTCAAAGATTTTGAAGACGGCGGCAAATATGGCGGCGATTATGATGCTGATTTGCTTGGGGTGCAGCAGCGGCTGGCGCGGGTTCAGGTGGCGCATATCATGCACGGCAAATCGGCGATCATCGCGATTGAAGGCTGGGATGCGAGCGGCAAGGGCGGCGTGATCAGTCGGCTGACTTCGGGCTGGGATCCTCGCTATTTTCAGGTCTGGCCGATTGCCGCGCCAAGCGAGGAGGAGCGTGTCCGTCATTTTCTCTGGCGGTTCTGGAAACGCTTGCCCGGCAAAGGTGAGATCAATATTTTTGATCGCACCTGGTATGGCCGCGTGCTCGTCGAACGCATCGAGGGTTTTTGCAGCGAGGCCGATTGGAAACGCGCTTATGACGAAATCAATGAATTTGAGGCGCAGCAGCGCGATAATAGCGTGACTTTGATCAAGCTGTTCCTCCACGTCACCCAAGCCGAACAGGATGAGCGGTTCCGCGACCGGCTCGAAACGCCGTGGAAGCGCTGGAAAACGGGCAAGGATGATTACCGAAACCGTGCACGCCGCGACGATTATCTCAAAGCCTATCACGACATGTTCGAACGCACCGATACGCGCTGGGCACCCTGGGTCGTGATCGACGGTAACAACAAAAAATCAGCGCGGATCAAGGCTTTAACCGCGATTGCTGACATGCTCGAAAAAGACGTGGCAATGACGCCGCTCGACGCTGACCCCGAAGTTGTCGCGCTCGCCGAAGCCGCGCTCGGTGCGCCGATTGTCGCGCGGCCGTCTGGATCTGAGGATTGAAGGGCGGTAAAGCTGTACCAGGCCCTAGTTGTTTAGTCTCGGCATTTGATGGTGTAATATTCAGCCATCAATGGAAGGACTCGCTATGGGACAGATTTTACACGGGAGCGCCACCACGACAGAGGCGGTCCGTCGAGCAATACAACATAGTCAAGAGAGCCTGATCGCGCTTTCGAAGCGTTACAGTATTAACCCCAAGACGGTGGCCAAGTGGAAGCGGCGCACGTCAGTGCGCGACCTGCCGACAGGCCCTAAGGATGCCAAGTCTACGACATTGTCGATCGAGGAAGAGGCCATCATCGTCGCCTTCCGCCGACACACCCTATTGCCGCTGGACGACTGCCTCTACGCTTTGCAGGCCACGATCCCGCGCCTGACGCGCTCGTCACTGCATCGCTGTCTGCAACGCCACGAGATCAGCCGTTTACCCGAAGTGGCCGGGGACAAGGAGCCGAAGAAGAAGTTCAAAACATATCCTATCGGCTACTTCCATATCGACATTGCCGAAGTGCGGACTGCCGAAGGCAAGCTCTACCTGTATGTTGGCATTGACCGCACTAGGCCGTGTTGACAAAAGGGATTCCCAAACGGCGTGTTTTATGATTCAAGACTGCTTTTTGGGGAGCAGTTATGGGTCGCGGGGATTTGTCGGAC
>JAYVVW010000229.1:0-11000 GCA_043786595.1 Sphingomonadales bacterium
TTGACATGCCCTAGAAACACGCTTCCGACGCTTTACGTGAACCACATCGCCGCGCAAATGTCAAGAACAAATATGGTTCAAACTGAAAATAGTGGGAAATAGTGATTGAAAAAGCTTGTACATTTTGGGCGTCTCGCCCCTGCCCTTGGCCAAATAGCGTCGCGGCGCATCAACGATCAAGCGCCGGTGCGATTTTGAGTTCGGATCGAAAAAATGGCGCGCCCGGAACGATTCGAACGTCCGGCCCTCAGATTCGTAGTCTGATGCTCTATCCAGCTGAGCTACGGGCGCGCAGAGCAGTTCCGTTAGGCGGACGCCGCGCAGAGTGCAAGTCCGTTGCGCTAAAATAATTGCGTGGGTAGAGCCAATGCGACTGGAGTACTCCCGATGAATCGAGCGATTAGCCCCTCTGCCCTTGTGATTGCGCTGGCTGGCTGTGCGCCGCCAATTGATGCGCCGTCGCTTGCGATGCGCCCGTCCGAGATTGCACGTGAGACGGCAATTGCGCCGAGCGCTGAACCGACTGTTTCGGCGGGTAAAGAGATCGATGGCAGCGTCCGCCAACGGATTGATGCGGCGGTAAAACGCGCGCAGGATGGCAGAGCCGAATTCGAACAGAGCCTTGGCATTGCAACGGGCGTTGTTGGCAAAGCGCGCGGCGCTGCGCTAGGCAGTGAGCGTTGGATCGACGCGCAATTGACGCTGACGCGGCTCGAACGGACGCGCGAACCCGCAACGAGTGCGCTTGCCGAACTCGACGTGATCCGGCGCGAGCTCGAAGCATCGGGACTGGGCTATACGCTTGCGCCACTTGACCGCGCCACTGCGGCGATTACCGACATCAATGACCGCCAGCAATCCGCACTTGCCGCGCTTTCCGAACGCCTCGTCAGCCGCTGATCGCCGCCTTGTGAATTTGCGCGTTGTGGACATAATGCGCGACGCCCAGCCGGTTTCCCAACCGCGCGATGTCATCAAGGACACGCATCAGCCTCGCAGGACGACCGCCCCACATTTCACCAGACGGAATGCGTTTGCCCGGCGTGAGCATTGCGCCCGCCGCGAGCATGGCATCGCTTTCGATCACGCAGCCGTCCATCACGATCGTGCCGAGCCCGGCAAAGCCGCGATCTTCGAGCGTGCAGCCATGGAGCATCGCCATATGGCCAACGAGGCAATCTTCGCCGATGATCGTCGGAAAACCGCGCCGCCCGCCCTCATCGGAATCACAGTGGATGACGCTGCCATCCTGAATGTTCGAACGCGCGCCGATTTTGACGCGGTTGACGTCGCCGCGTAGCACGCAGTTAAACCAGACACTGGCCCCCTCACCTATTTCGACATCGCCGATGATCCGGCATCCCGGCGCAATGAAAGCGGTTGGGTGAATAAGCGGTGTTTTGCCGTTGAGCGTGATGATTGAAACGTCTTGCATGAGATCACCTTGCCTCAAGCGCGTGCGGCGGGCAAGAAAAAGCCCCGCCGGGGCACAGCCGACAGGGCTTTTCTAAGGTCAGGTATATTATGCGTAGGTGACTTGCGCTGTGCGGCGGCGCATAGCACCACCAACAAGCCCGAAACCAGCAATCATCAAAGCCCAGCTTGCAGGCTCTGGAACAGCGGCGCCTGGTAAGATGACGCTGTCATAGATTTTGACGAAATCAACAAATCCAGCCGATGCTTCGCTCTGTCCGGTCGGAAAATCATCCTGAAACAGGCGGATGATATTATTGCTGAACACGCCGAGGTTGTCGGGATCGTTAAACTGGATCGCAAGCGCGCCGTTGACATAGCCTTTGACATCGCCTGCCGCGCTGCGCGTCAGCAATACCGTTGCGAGTTGATTTGGAACGAATGCGCTCGGCCCTGTCGTGATCGGAAAAAAGTTGAGCGCGCCGTTCAGAACATAAAGACCATTGTCTGAGGAGCGATCCTTGAAATCGACAATCTTGCGAAAACCGCTTATATTGGAGAACGAAAATCGCGTTTCGATTGAGTAGGTTGAGGTGAGGCCTGATCCTGCAACGTTTAGCCCCTGGTTAGGCCCAAAGCTGTAACCCGAAGCACCGATCGTGCCGCCTTGGCTTGCGATTGCCGCGCCGCCGAGAGCGTCGTTAAAGTTGCCGTTAAGCTGATAGTTGAAAACGAGTGCGGCATTGGCCGATGTGCTCATGCCGATCGCGGCGAGAGCCAAAAACAATGTGCGCTTCATAACTGATCTCCGTCAAATTTGATTTTTGAGTGGATTGCGACCGTCATTTAGTTAACATCACATTAGGACAAGCTCATGAGAAGTAAACGGTCATAATAGCCTTCTACTGTGCCATTATGACGCAGGGCACTGGGGTGCGGCGATGCTGTAGGTGACGTGGCGTTTAAGCGCGCTGCCATCGGGAACTGCGGGATGATCGAAATCCAGATCATGGTGCCGTTCCATCCCAAGCCGCTCCATCAGGCCCAATGAACGCGCGTTTGCGGGCACGGTAATCGCCCATACAGCCGCGCCGCGACTGTTTGACCAATACCAATCAAGTGCTGCTTGCGCCGCTTCGCTTGCAAAGCCTTGATGCCAATGGTCATGCGCCAAACGCCAGCCAATTTCGGGAAGCCCTTCGAGCGGCGAACCCTTCGGGCCGGGCTGGATACCGCAAAATCCGATCATTTGCCGTGTACTGCGGAGTTCGATTGCCCAGAAGCAATGCCCAAACTTTTCCTGATGCAATCGCTGACGCATGATTGCCGATCGCACGTCGGCTTGGCTTTGCACCGGCCCCAAAAACTCCATCACCCTGGGGTCGCTATTGATTCGGTGGAGTTTACGCACGTCACTGTCCCGCCATTCGCGCAGGATCAGCCTATTTGCAAAGAGCCGGAATTCAGACATTTATTGAGTTCCAATTTTCACGCGAAGCCCGCGAATCAAAGAACGGCGCAGGCTAATAGGGTTTCATAATCTGGACACCTCCATCTACCTCCACTTCGCCTACCCGCGAGCGAAGCGCGGCAATCCAGTTGTCCAGTGTCTCCGCCACTTTCTGGATTGCCGCAGTCGCTTCGCTCCTTCGCAATGACGGTTAATGGAGGCGCCCAGCGGATTCAAGCAAACCCGGCCCCATTTTCCGGTGCATCGCCAAACCGCAATCGACAGCAATTGCAGCGATCTCTTCAACACTTTTCAACATAACTTCGCGCCCTTCGTCTCTTCGCCCCTTCGCGTGCGATTTATCCACCGAGCAACCTTGCTGCATGCGCCGCGTGGTAGGTTAGAACTCCCGAGCAACCGGCACGGCGGAAAGCCATCAGCGTTTCGAGCACAAGTGCGTCACGGTCCCCCGCGCCTGCCGCCGCTGCGGCTTCGATCATCGCATATTCGCCTGACACCTGATACGCGAACACGGGGACTTCGAAACGCTGCTTCACGCGGGTAATGATGTCGAGATAGGGCAGACCGGGCTTGACCATCACGCTGTCTGCCCCTTCGGCAATATCAAGCGCCACTTCACGCAGTGCCTCAAGCGCGTTCGCCGGATCCATCTGGTAGGTTTTTTTATCGCCTTTGAGCAAGCCGCCGCTGCCCACCGCGTCGCGGAACGGGCCGTAAAACGCACTGGCATATTTGGCGGCATAGGCCATGATCTGAACATTGACGTGGCCCTCGTCTTCAAGCGCGCCGCGAATTGCGCCGATCCGCCCATCCATCATGTCCGACGGTGCGATGATATCGGCCCCTGCCCGCGCCTGCACCAACGCCTGTTCGACGAGCATTTTCGATGTGTCGTCATTAAGAACATAGCCGCGCGTATCAACGATCCCGTCATGGCCGTGGCTGGTGTAAGGATCGAGCGCGACATCGGTCAATATACCGATATCAGGCACGGCATCTTTAATCGCGCGGATCGCCCGGCACATCAGATTGTCGGGGTTGAACGCTTCTTCGCCGCGCGCAGTGCGCCGGTCATGCGGCGTGTAGGGAAACAATGCGATCACGCCGATGCCAAGCTGTTTTGCCTCTTTGGCGCGTGCCACGATATGATCAACCGACCAGCGAGAAACACCGGGTAGCGAACCAATCGGTTCCTCAACACCATGCCCCGATGTTACAAACAATGGCCAGATCAAATGTGCGGGTGCAAGCGTTGTTTCGGCGAAGAGCGCGCGGCTCCAAGGCGTTGCGCGTGAGCGGCGCATACGGAGCGCGGGAAATGAAGCATGTGACATGGTGGCCTACTAACCGATTGCCGCCATGCTGCCAAATCTGATTTTAGCGCGATTTTAGTTTTTGCTGCGCTATACCGTGCCGATGTTGCGACCTGCCGATGAAATTCCTGCGATCGATCAATGCTTCACCCGGCTGACACCGATTGATGAAATAGACGGCGTATTGCGCGCGGCGTGGGATGATCTGGCACAAAAAGCAAGCGAGCCCAACGCTTTTGCCGAAAGCTGGTTCATGCTGCCCGCGTCGGTGCATCTCCGTGGCAAGCGCGATGTGCGTCTGGCACAGGTCTGGTCGCACCAAAATGGCCTGATCGGCACTGTGCCCCTGACCATCTACAGCCGTTACGGACGCATCCCCGCGCGCCATGTCAGCAACTGGTCGCATTATCAGAGCTTCATGGGTACGCCACTCGTACGCTCAGGCAGCGAAACGGCATTCTGGCGCGAACTGATTGCGATGCTTGACGCTGAGCGCTGGGCAGTCGGCTTCCTGAGCCTGACTTGTATGGCCGAAGATGGGCCGCTCCACCGCGCGTTGGTGCAAGTGGGCGACGCAATGAAGCGCGAGGTTGCTACCGTCCACCGCTATCACCGCGCGGTTTTGAGCAGCCACGACAGCGTCGAGGATTATTGCAAGGCGAACATCAGACCCAAAAAAAGTAAAGAGTTGCGTAGGCTTGCCAATCGTCTTTCAGAACTTGGTGAGGTAACATTTTCGCGACTGACCGATCCGGAACTGCTTGAAGGCTGGTGCCAGCAATTTATCGCGCTTGAGGCAGCGGGCTGGAAAGGCGCGCGCGGGGCGGCGCTTGGCAATAGCCCGCAAACCGCGCTGTTCTTTTGCGAAACGCTCCACGGCGCATTTGCGCGCGGACGGCTTGATTTCCAACGGCTTGATCTGGATGGCCGCGCGATCGCGATGCTCGTCAATTTTCGCACGCCGCCAGGCAGCTGGTCGTTCAAAATCGCCTATGACGAAGACCTTGCGCGATTTTCACCCGGCGTGCTGATTGAGCTTGAAAACCTTGGTGTGATATTGGGTGATCCTGAAATTGACTGGATGGATAGCTGCGCGATTGAAAATCATCCGATGATCAACAGTTTGTGGGCACAGCGGCGTGCTATCGTTCAGCTTTCGGTGCCGCTCGCCGGCGCAAGGCGCGCCACTATCTACCGGCTGTGCCGTGCCACTGAAAACGCATCGGCAGGCCTGCGTCAATTGCGTTTGCGCACAGGAGTTTTCTGACATCGTGACTGCCTTCCCAACCGACAGCCTGCACATCCTCACCGGTGCCTATCCGGAGACTGTTTGTACGCTGACGCACAACTTGGTTGACGATCCGCGCCTCGCTCTGCCAGCACTTGTTGCGCTTGCGGCGCGCTTTCCAGTGGCGAATGTCGAATATAATCCGGGCAAGTTGCCAATTGGTATCGCACCCGAAGATATCCCCGCCCCCGCACTGAGCATCGAAGACACGGTGCGTTCAATCGAACATAATGGTTCGTGGATGGTGCTCAAATTCATCGAGAATGATCCCGAATACCGCGCGTTGCTCGAAACGACACTTGCTGAAATACTCCCGATCACGGCGGCAAAAACGGGTGAAATGCTCGGGATGGAAGGGTTTATCTTCATTTCGTCACCCGGTGCCGTCACGCCGTTTCATTTCGATCCCGAACATAATATCCTGATGCAAATCCGGGGCAGCAAGGTGATGACGCTTTTTGCGGCCGACGACGAAAGCATCGTCAGCGGCGTTGTACATGAAGCGTTTCACCTTGGCCAGCAACATCGCAATTTGAAATGGGATGATCGGTTTTCCGCCGCAGGAATGCCGATCGCGTTGTCGCCGGGGCAGGCCGTTTACGTGCCGGTGAAGGCGCCGCACTGGGTTCAAAACGGGCCAGAGGTGTCGATTTCGCTATCGGTGACATGGCGATCACAGTGGAGCTATACCGAAGCCGAAGCGCGCGGATTTAACAATCTGCTGCGCAAAGCGGGGATGAACCCAGCCAGCCCCAAACGTTATCCGGCGCAAAACCGCGCCAAATCGCTGGCATTTCGCGCGGTGCGCAAGCTGCGTGGCGGTTAGTCGGTCAAGTTTGCACTGGACTTTAGCGCGCGCAATTGGCAGATGACGGTGCAATGAAACAGCACAGCGCCCTAATACTTCTTCGACTTACGCGCCCTTAGGCGCGCGAAAACCCGTGTCGCGACTGCGCGGCAATGTGGCGCAACCTAGGGGCAAAACTCACCGCCAACGCCCCATCTGCTTTTTCGAAGAAATTCAAACATCATGACGATGCTGCACAATCCCCAGAATAAATACCGCGCTTTTCCGCCGATCAACTTGCCAGACCGCACGTGGCCATCGCAGGTGATTGCCAAGGCGCCGCGCTGGCTTTCAACCGACCTCCGCGACGGTAATCAGGCGCTGATTGATCCGATGGACGCCGAAAAGAAAACGCGATTCTTCGATCTGCTGCTCAAAATTGGCCTCAAGGAAATTGAGGTCGGTTTTCCCGCAGCGGGGGCAACCGAATTTGATTTCATCGCTGGATTGGTCAAGCGTGATCGGATTCCCGACGATGTGCTGATTCAGGTGCTGACGCAGTCACGCCGCGATTTGATCGAAACGAGTTTTCAGTCGCTCAAGGGCGCGCGTGCGGCCATCGTCCATCTGTACAACGCGGTTTCGCCTGCCTGGCGCCGGATCGTGTTTCAGATGGAGCGTGCTGACATCCGCCAGATTGCGGTCGACGGCGCAAAAGTGCTGCGCGATGAAGCCGCAAAACAGCCCGATACCGCGTGGCATTTCGAATATAGCCCCGAAACCTTCTCAACCGCCGAACTTGATTTCAGCCTTGAATGCTGTGCGGCGGTGATGGATATCCTCACCCCGACGCCCGAACGCCCGATCATCTTCAACCTGCCCGCGACGGTCGAAGCCGCAACACCCAACATCTACGCCGATCAGATCGAATATTTCGCGCGCAACATTCCCAACCGTGATGCGGTGGTGATCAGCCTTCACACGCACAATGATCGCGGCACTGGCGTCGCTGCGGCCGAGCTAGGCCTGATGGCGGGGGCAGACCGTGTAGAAGGCTGTCTGTTTGGCAATGGTGAGCGTACTGGCAATTGCTGTCTCGTGACAATTGGTCTGAATATGTACACGCAAGGCATTGATCCAAAGCTTGATTTTTCAGATATCGATGCGGTAATCAAGACCGTTGAATATTGCAACGCTTTGCCCGTCCACCAGCGCCACCCCTATGCGGGTGAGCTTGTCTTCACCGCTTTTTCGGGAAGCCATCAGGACGCGATCAAGAAGGGTTTTTCCGCGCAAGCGGCGCGCAACGATGAAATTTGGGAAGTGCCTTATCTGCCAATCGATCCCGCTGATCTTGGCCGGTCATACGAAGCGGTGATCCGCGTTAACTCACAAAGCGGCAAAGGCGGGATCGCCTGGGTGCTCGAACAGGATAAAGGACTCAAGCTACCCAAGCGGCTTCAGGCTGATTTCAGCCGCGTGGTTCAGCAGCTTGCCGATCAGACGAGCCGCGAATTGGGCGCAGAGGACATCTGGCAGGCGTTTGTTTCGCATTACCGGCTTGATGCGTCGCAGCGTTTCAGCCTCGCCGATTATGAAGAAAGCCGCGCGAGCGACGGCGACCGGATATTTACCGGCAAGATCGTCGTTGACGGTGACGTCCGATCGGTCAGCGGACGCGGCAATGGCTTGATTTCAAGCATCGTTGCCGCACTTGCCGATAGTTTCGGGCTAATCCTCGACATTGTCGATTATAGCGAACATGCGATTGGTGTTGGATCAAAGGCAAACGCCGCTGCCTATGTCGAGTGCCGCACCGGCGATGGCAAGACGATCTGGGGCGTCGGGATCGATGAAGATGTCGCCACGGCGAGCGTCCGTGCTGTACTCAACGCAGCAAACGGCGTTGAGTATCGGTGATGATGACCAATGCCGATTTTATTGCTGGCTTGCCCAAGGCTGAGCTTCACCTTCACATCGAAGGCAGCCTTGAGCCAGAACTGATGTTTGCGCTGGCAAAGCGCAATGGCATCGCTACGCCGTTTGCTAGTGTCGAAGACGTTCGCGCGGCCTATTCGTTTTCGAAGCTTCAGGATTTCCTTGATATTTACTACCGTGGCGCCGATGTTTTGCGGACGCAGCAGGATTTCCACGATCTCGCCAGCGCTTATTTTGACCGCGCGGCGGCGGATAATGTGCGCCATGCCGAAATCATGTTCGATCCGCAGACGCACACCGCGCGCGGCATTCCGATCGGCACGGTGATTGAGGGGCTGCTTTCCGCAATGCGCGATGCCGAAGCGAAACACGGGCTGACATCAAAGCTGATCCTGTGCTTTTTGCGCCATTTGAGCGAACCCGACGCATTTCGCACGCTCGTTCAGGCCGAGCCGTGGGTGAAACAGATTGCGGCGGTCGGGCTCGATTCGAGCGAGCTTGGCCATCCGCCAGCGCGATTTGCCAAGGTTTATGAAGCCGCGCGATCGCTCGGCATGCGCTGTGTTGCGCACGCAGGTGAAGAAGGCCCGCCCGAATATGTGGTTGAGGCGCTTGACGCGTTGCAGGTTGACCGGATCGATCACGGCAACCGCGCGCTTGAAAATGATGCGCTCGTCACGAGGCTTGCACGCGAAAAGATGACGCTGACGGTGTGTCCGCTGTCGAACGTCAAATTGTGCGTCGTTGGTGCGATCGCCAACCACCCGATTGCCGCCATGCTCGAACGCGGGCTGCGCGTGACGATCAATTCGGACGACCCCGCCTATTTCGGCGGTTATGTGAATGCAAATTACACAGCGATTGCTGATGCAGGGCTGGTGTCACACGATCAGTTGATCCAGCTTGCGCGCAACAGCTTTACCGGATCGTTCCTCGATGCGCCCTCCATCGCAAAGCATCTTGCCGAAATTGACGCCTATGTTGCGGCGCACGCATGATGGCGTCGCCGGGTCTGCTGCCGATCTCAAATGACCAGTTTATTGCCGACGTACACGCGCTCGCCGCGTTAATCGCAGTTGATGACTGGCGGCCCGATTTTATCGTCGGGATCGGGCGTGGCGGTCTTGTCCCCGCCGTCTACCTTAGCCACGCCACGGGGATCGCACTGCTTTCGGTCGACCATTCAAGCCAAGTGCCAAGCTTTGGCGCAGAATTGCTGACGCGGCTGGCGTCGACATCCTGCGCGGGTGTGCGGCTGTTGATCGTCGATGATATCAACGATTCGGGGCGGACGCTGGCGCATCTGCGCGCCTCGCTCTCAGCGGCAGGCGGCGCAATGGATCATATCCGCGTTGCCGTGCTGATCGATAATGTCAGCTCATCGCAATCGGTCGATTACCGCGCGCGGCGCATCGACCGTAAATCCGAAACGCGCTGGTTCGTGTTCCCATGGGAGGCAATGGCGGCGGACGACGCGGTGTTGGCGCTGGCTGCGGAGATGCACCGGAGGCAATCAGGATGAGCGCAAAAAAGAATTTGGTTTGGGCTAAATTAAATGAGAATTAGACGTTCGGAACTTCAAGCGTTGTTTCGAAACACCCTCGTCTTCTGTCTTGCTACCGCGCCGATAAGGCCGAAGCCTGCGATCATCATTAACCAGCTACTAGGCTCGGGCACGCCGTTTGCTAGTGATCTAGCCGTTACAAAACTAATTATGTCGAGCACCCGTGTATTTGGATCTTGGCTTGATGTCGACTTCAAATCAATGATTGAAATTGGCACGCCATCAGAGACAAAGCCTAAAAACCGAGTTGTTCCCAAAGCTGGGGCTAGCGCAAAATTAACTACTTCTCCTGTATTCAGCGTCGCCTGATAATTATCGTTCTGATTTATATATGAGCCGTAATCGAAACCAAAACCACGACGGCCTGAGAGCGTGATATGAACAGTCACAGGCGGAGTAGATTGCCCTGACTGGATGGAAAGAAACGCAGACCCATAAGCAGAAACTTGACCGGCGTCGATAACGAAAACATTATTGAAGAAGAGATCGTTTAGAGTGAATGTCGCCCCGCCAACCGTCTGAGGCCCGAACACAGACGAATTTGCTGGCGCGATGCCAGAAAAGTTGAAATCTTGCCTGCCAGCGGTGGCCGCATCAAAAGACGCTCTAGTCGTATAAACCGCAACGGCAGCCGAGGCTGGCTGAAACGCCGATAGTGCGAATAAAACCATCGCTGTGGAAAGCAACGCGGATTTGCAAAGAAGTGTCACAAATCATCTCCTGTTAACGTATTGAAATTACAACCTTTTGCTTCACAGCCTGCTTATCACATTACGCCACGCAATCAATGTTAACGCAAACATAACGATTGCACCGACCGTGGCAACAGTAAAACTTAGTAAGCATTTTACTGTCTTATTTTGATACACCTTCATCGAGCCAGCGCCTGTCAATCGCGTCCGGCTTACCATAAGCGGTTCACTTTCCCCCTCCCGCTTGCGGGAGGGGTTAGGGGTGGGTCACTCGCGCTGGATATGGCAGGCTAAGGCTTCGCGCCACTGGCCCACCCCCAGCCCCTCCCGCAAGCGGGAGGGGAGATGAAGCCCGCTCATTTCCGCCCGAACAGTTTTTCAATGTCGCCGTGCGCGAGTTTGACCCAGGTGGGGCGGCCGTGGTTGCACTGGCCTGAGTGCGGCGTGATTTCCATTTCGCGGAGCAGCGCATTCATTTCGGCGACTGAAAGGACGCGCCCAGCGCGTACCGACCCGTGGCATGCCATTGTGCCC
>JAYVVW010000230.1:0-3934 GCA_043786595.1 Sphingomonadales bacterium
GGGCGCTACCGGATGTTTACGCCGTGGTGGCGTGCGCTGGTTGCCCGGATGCCGCCGCGCAAGCCGATTGTGACGCCCGCGACAATTACTGCGCCGTCGGATTGGCCGCAGAGTGATCGTCTCGACGATTGGGCGCTGCTGCCGAACAAGCCCGATTGGGCGACGGGTTTCGATATCTGGCACCCCGGCGAGGCGGGCGCGCAAGCCGCGCTCAAATTATTTCTGCCCGAAATCAAGGCTTATGACGAACGGCGCAATCTGCCATCGCAGCGCGGCACATCGCGCCTGTCGCCGCACCTTCATTTCGGCGAAATTTCACCTGCAACGATCTGGCACCACGCGGCGCGGGCGGCGAGCAAAGACGCTGAGCCATATCTGCGCGAAATTGGCTGGCGCGATTTTGCGACCAACCTGATCGATCAGTTTCCCGATTATGGCTGGGTCAACGGCAAAGCAGCATTTGATGCGATGCCGTGGCGCAAGGGCGCAGACGCCGACCGCGATTTTGCCGCCTGGACAAAGGGGCAGACCGGCTATCCGGTTGTTGACGCCGGGATGCGCGAATTATGGGCGACGGGGGTCGTGCATAACCGCGTGCGGATGATCGTTGCGTCGTTTCTGATCAAGCATCTGCTGATCGACTGGCGGCGCGGCGAACGGTGGTTCTGGGATACGCTCGTTGACGCTGACTATGCGTCAAACGCGTCGAACTGGCAGTGGGTGGCGGGAACCGGAGTTGATGCGCCGCTCTTTTCACGGATCATGGCGCCGCTTTCTCAGTCTGAAAAGTTCGATGCGGCGGGCTATATCGCGAAGTGGGTGCCCGAGCTTGCCAAATTGAGCGCGGGGCACATCCATGATCCCGATGAATATGCGATGCGGCCCAAAAACTACCCTGCGAAAATCATTGCTCACCGTGAAGCGCGTGAGCGGGCGCTGGCGGCGGTGCTGCAAGCACGCGCGGCGACACTGCACGATGAATAGTCATTCGCCAAAACGTGGACGCCAGCTTCTCGGCGGCACGCGTTCGCCAATCCAGCGGCTAACCTCGTGGTTTTTCCACCGCGCGCTTGACCGGATTGATGCAGGACTTGCTGCGGGCGCGATTGAGGCGATGTTACCCGATGGCAGTTTCCGTATCCTCGGCGCGCGCGCCAAGGGGCCGCTGGTTCATGTCAATCTGAACAACTGGCGTGCGCTTGTCCGGCTGGGGCGGTCTGGCTCGGTGGGTTGGTATCAGGCATGGGCGGCGGGTGAGTGGGACAGCCCCGATCCAGTGCCGCTGTTCGATCTGTTCATGCGCAACCGGGTGAGCCTTGGCCAATCGGCGCGCGCTTCGGGTCTTTCGCGGCTGAGCAAGCGGATTGGCCATGCGCTGCGCCGCAATAATCCGCGCGGGGCAAAGCGCAACATCACGGCGCACTATGATCTCGGCAACGATTTCTACGCCGCCTGGCTTGATCCGACGATGAGCTATTCGAGTGGGCGCTATGGGCGAACCTATGATGAGACGCTTGAGACAGCGCAGACCAGAAAATATCTCGAACTTGTGACGCGGCTTGAACTGGCCCGGAACAGCGATGTCCTCGAAATTGGCTGCGGCTGGGGTTATCTCGCGCGCACCATTGCGTCCTGCGGGCACCGCGTCAGGGCAATCACGTTATCGCCGTCACAAAAGCTTTATGCCCAAAATGCTACCGCCGTTCTGGCTCACCCACCAATCTTTGAACTGCGCGATTACCGCGATGTCACGGGGCAATATGACGCCATCGTCAGTGTCGAGATGGTTGAGGCGGTCGGACAAGCCTATTGGCCCGAATATCTGGCCGTGATTGCGCGCTGCCTCAAACCCGGCGGACGCGCGGCAATCCAGTTCATCACGATCGCCGACGATATTTTCGAGACTTACGCGCAGAGCGCCGATTTCATCCAGACCTATGTGTTTCCCGGCGGGATGCTGATTTCGGAATCGCGGTTCCGTGCGCTGGCTCAGGCGGCGGGACTGCGCTGGGACGCACCGACGCATTTCGGACTCGATTATGCGCAAACGCTCAAAATTTGGCGATCGCGGTTCGATGATGCGGTGTCCGAAGGGCGGTTGCCGCCGGGGTTTGACGCGCAATTTGTTGCGTTGTGGCGCTATTATCTGATGTACTGCGAGGGCGGATTTCGCGGCGGCGGGATCGACGTCGTGCAGGTCACGCTGATAAAAATCTAGCCAGACCGGCACTTTAGAAATAACGCTTTCCCACACCTATGGTTATCGCTTAGGGTGCTTGCGAATCGCATGGTGCGAAGCGAGGGGAGATGCTGGTGGGTGAGTTTACGGTTTCAAAGGCGGCGCGTCTGTTGCTGTGCATTATGCTTTCGCTTGGCCTTGCGGCGTGCGAGAAAGCGAAACTGCTCGCCAATTTGCCAAAGGATCAGAATGTGCTGTTTTGGACTGTAGATCAGCGTGATGCCGCGTTTCGCCAGATGGAAACGCTTGTCAAAGTCAACGATGTGCCTGCGGGGGGCGTGGTCTATCCGCTGGCCGATGGCACACCGATCAAGCTGCAATTCGATATCGATGCCTATATGGCAAACCAGCGCAATGCGGGTCTGATCATCGTGCAGGACGGCAAAATCCGGTTTGAAAAATACGCGCTCGATTATAACAAGGATGGCCGGTGGACGAGCTTTTCGGTCGCCAAATCATTTACGTCAACGCTCGTCGGCGCGGCGATTCGCGATGGCTATATCAAGAGCCTTGATGACAAGGTGACCGCCTATATCCCCGATTTGCGCGGTTCAGCCTATGACGATGTGAGCGTCAAGCAATTGCTGACGATGACATCGGGGGTGCGCTGGAATGAGGATTATACCGATCCCAAATCCGATGTCGCGCTGTTCAATTTGCACAAGGCTGAGCCCGGCATTGACGTCACGGTAAGCTACATGCGCAAACTGCCGCGTGAGGCGCCTGCGGGGAGCAAGTGGGTTTACAAGACGGGCGAAACCAATCTGATCGGCGTGCTTGTTTCAAGCGCGACGAAGAAAACGCTGTCGGCCTATCTGTCAGAAAAGGTGTGGAAACCGTTCGGGATGGAACAGGACGCGTTCTGGATGCTCGGCAGCACCGGGCACGAAATCAGCGGCTGCTGCTTTTCGGCGAGCCTGCGTGATTATGCGCGGTTCGGCGCGTTCATCCTTGGCGGCGGAATGGCGGGTGGCAAGCCCGTTCTGCCCGACGATTGGCTTGCCGCGGCGACGGCCAAGCAGGCCGATATTGCGCAGCCGGGGCGCGGCTATGGCTATCAGTGGTGGACGAATGACGATGGCAGTTTCGCCGCGCAGGGGATTTTCGGGCAAGGGATATTCGTTGATCCCAAGCGCAAGCTCGTGATCGCAACCAACGGCAACTGGCCCACCGCAACCGATCCCGAAGGCGTCGGCAAAGAGCGCGAGGCATTTTACAAAAGCGTCCAGATCGCGGTCGATGGGGGATTGTGAGGCAGAGTAAACTCCGTCATTGCGAGCGCAGCGCGGCAATCCAGTCCCACGGTCGCAACTGGATTGCCGCGCTTCGCTCGCAATGACGAAGTGGAGGTTGATGGAGGCACACAGATGCTCGCCGCACCGTGTTCGAAGCGAGGTCGGCCCCCGCTTTCGCGGGGGTGACGGTCGTTAGTCTGGCCTGTGCCCGATCGATTCAACTTAACTTGAGTTTGGTTTTCATCGCCTTGATTTCATCGCCGAATTCACCGTCAACACGGTTGATGAAGTCTTCCATGCCTGAAAGCACGATGTTGTTGAAATAAAGTTTGCTGGCAACGAGTTCGGTGCGCGCAACAACCATATCGGCCTTGGCTTTTACGACCGGCGCGCGCAGCGTTTCGAGGCGTGCGAGGCCTGCGAGCGCCTTTGCGCGTGCTTCGTTCTGGCCCGCCGCTGC
>JAYVVW010000231.1:0-9700 GCA_043786595.1 Sphingomonadales bacterium
ATGACAGGGCGGATGTTGCTGCTTACCAGTCGCGAGCTCATGGCTGGTGCCACGCGGCCGTTTGATATCAGCTGGTTCATTCCAGCACTCGTCAAATACCGCAAACCGCTCCGCGATGTATTGATCGGATCGTTTTTCCTGCAATTGATGGGCCTCGTCTCACCAATCTTTTTCCAGCTTGTGATTGATAAAGTGCTTGTCCACCAATCGCTATCGACGCTCGACGTTCTGGCATTTGGCCTTGCCACGGTTCTGATATTTGAGACAATCCTGTCGGGTTTGCGCAACTGGCTATTCGCGCATTCGACCAACCGCGTTGACAGCGAATTGTCTTCACGCATGTTTCGCCATCTTCTCAATCTGCCGCTATCTTATTTTGAAGCCCGCAGAGTAGGCGACAGCGTCGCGCGCGTTCGCGAGCTTGAACGCATCCGCGAGTTCCTCACGTCCAACGCTGTCACGGTTGTCCTTGATCTCTTTTTCACGATCGTGTTTTTTGCGGTGATGTACATTTACTCGCCTTTTTTGACGCTAATCGTGCTGTTCTCAATCCCCATTTATGCCGCCATCTCGATCCTGATCACGCCGACGCTGCGTGCGCGGCTTGACGAGAAGTTTGCACGCGGGGCCGAAAACCAGTCATTTTTGGTTGAAAGCGTGACAGGTATCGGGACGCTGAAGGCAATGGCGGTTGAGCCGCAGATGCGCGAGCGCTGGGAAAAGCAGTTTTCGGGATATACCCAGATCGGATTTCAGGTGGCGACACTTGCCAACTGGGGCAATCATCTGATCCAGATCGTCTCAAAGCTCACGACGGTCTTCATTCTTTATTTTGGAGCGAAGGCCGTGATTGCAGGCGAGCTAAGCGTGGGAGCGCTTGTGGCGTTCAACATGCTTGCGGGCCGCGTTGCGGCCCCAATCCTGCGTCTCTCACAGCTTTGGCAAGATTTTCAGCAAGTGCGGATTTCAGTAGACCGGCTCGGAGACGTGCTCAATGCGCCGGCCGAGCCCGAATATAATCCCAATCGCGCAAGCCTTCCGCCGATCAAGGGGCGTGTCGAGTTTGACAAGGTGCGTTTTCGCTACCGCCCCGATGCCCCCGAGGCACTGCGCGGCGTCAGTATCGATATTGCGGCAGGCGAAGTGATTGGGATCGTCGGGCCGTCAGGTTCGGGTAAGTCGACACTGACCAAGCTCGTCCAACGGCTATATGTGCCTGAACAGGGCCGCGTAATGATCGACGGCGTGGACTTGTCCCTCGTTGATCCGCCGTGGCTTCGTCGCCAGATCGGTGTCGTTCTTCAGGAGAACATCCTGTTCAATCGCACCGTTCGTGAGAATATTGCGCTGTCTGACCCGACCCGGCCAATGGAGGCTGTAATTGCTGCTGCCGAGCTTGCCGGCGCGCATGAGTTCATTCTCGCGCTCACGCACGGATATGACACGATCATCGACGAACGCGGTGCCAATCTGTCAGGGGGGCAGCGGCAGCGAATTGCAATCGCACGCGCACTCATCACCGATCCGCGCATCCTGATCCTTGATGAGGCCACGTCGGCACTTGATGCCGAGAGCGAGGAAATCATCCAGAGCAATTTGCGCAAGATTTCACATGGCCGCACCGTGATCATCATTGCGCACCGCCTTTCGGCCGTTCGCCAGTCGCACCGTATCATTACCGTCGAACGCGGCGAGATTACCGAAGAAGGGACGCATGATGATCTCATCCGCGCCGGTGGTCGCTATGCCGATCTCTACCGTCGCCAAATGGGCGCTAGCGCATTTACGGTGAATGCAACATGAGCTGGCGCACTGCAATTGCTGACCGCGTGCCAACACTTGCCAAGCATTTCCGTGTGCTACGCGCGTCTTGGGCGATGGAGAATGCGGCCGATCAAACGCGCCAGCCGCGCAGCGACCATGAATTCTTACCAGCAGCGCTTGAGATCATGGAAAAGCCCCCCAGCCCGGGACTGCGCTGGTTGATGCTCACGCTCTGCGCGCTGTTCACGATTGCGCTCGCATGGTCGTTCATTGGAAAAGTCGATGTGGTTTCGGTGGCAAGCGGCAAGACATTGCCTGTTGCGAACGTCAAGACAATCCAGCCAATCGAAATCGGCTCGGTACGCGCGATCCATGTGCGAAACGGTCAGCATGTGAACGCTGGACAGTTGCTCATCGAGCTTGACCCGACACTGGCCGGTGCGGACCAGGCTCAGGCAACCCAGGGCCTGCTATCGTCACGCATCGGCGAGGCACGCAACAACGCGCTGATGGCCTATCTTCACGGCCAGTCGCCGCAGTTCAGGGCGCCTTCGGGCACACCGCCAGTCGTTGTGCAAACCCAAATTCAGATGATCCGAAGCCTCATCCTCGAATATGAAGCGCAGAACGCCAGCCTTGCACAGACCCGTGCCGAAAAAGCAGCTGAGCGCCAAGGCAGTGACGCTGAGATTGCCAAATTGCGCGAAACACTGCCGCTCATCGACAAAGGTCTCGCTGCACGCCAGGAACTGACCGACAAAGGCTATTTTTCGAATATCCGCCTGCTTGATTATCAGCAGCAGCGTGTCGAGTTGATCCACAATATCGACGTGCAGCGCAGCAATGTTGCAAAGGCAAATGCGGCTATCGCAAATATCGATGCGCAGATGGCCGTGCTGCGGGCAACGTTTGGCAAAACCGCGGTCACCGATCTCGCCAAGTCCGAAGACGAAACTGCCATCCGCACACAAGAACTGAACAAATCAGATCGCAAGCGCGCGTTCCAGCAAATCCGTTCCCCCGTCAGCGGCACCGTCCAGCAATTGGCGCTCGCAACGATTGGCGGGATCGTCCAGCCTGCGCAGTTGCTGATGATCATCGTCCCCGATGGCAGCGCGATTGAGGTTGAGGCGATGATCCAGAACAAGGACATCGGTTTTGTCCGCGAACGGCAAGGCGTCCGCGTCAAGCTTGAGGCGTTTCCGTTCACCGATTACGGCCTGATTGACGGCGTACTCGAAACGATCAGCCGCGACGCGATCGACACCAGCCAAGACCGCAGCCAGCAGCGCGACAAGGATAACCGACCCGTCCAGCAGGGGCTCGTCTATGCCGCAAGGATCAAGCTGACGAAAAACACGATCCGCATTGCCGGGCGTGAGCAATTGATCGGGCCGGGGCTAGCGGTGCAAGCTGAAATCAAGACGGGCGAACGGCGGATTATTGATTATCTGCTTTCGCCGATTGCCAAGACGGTGAATGAGGCGGGGCGCGAACGGTGAGCGATGTTCGAAGTTGGCGAAAGTGTCGCGGCGCGTGATTTCGGGATTATGACCTTTCCAATTCGGGTGGGCGGTTTGATCCATGTTAAGCTGTTGTTATTGTTAGTGAACTTCGGCCGGACAAATATTCGGCCCGACCACGTGCAAATAAACATGCCAAACCGCGCTGCCACGTCTTGACGGTGGCTGGATTAGGGTAAAGATTGTATGAATACGACTCGTAGGGGGCAGGCATCGGGTGAGGGTGATCGGCAATCAGCGCCAGCCACAACAAACAACGCTGCGGCGTCGCCTCGCCGGGGGAAGAGCTTTAACTCGCTTGTATCGGCAAATCGGCGCACTTCGGCGAAGCGTCGCGCGCGCCGCGAGCCTGCTGGCGCTTCCGCTCGCGCTTGTGGCCTGCACCGCGCCGACGCACTATGCCGGGATTGACCTTCGGCCAGAAAACAGGAACGCGAGCGGTGTCTCGCCCGAAGTACAGGCACTGGCCGCGCACGCGCAGCGCGGCGACAAACAAGCCCAGCTTGATCTCGGTATCCGATATGAAGAGGGGAACGGCCTGCCTGCCGACCCAAAACGCGCGCGGAAGCTTTACAGGTTGGCCGCTGCGACGACAGGAGGATTGATCTACGTCTACCAGACTCCGGTCAAGAAGGGCGGGCGCGGGGGCGTCGTGCCAGTTAATTTGGGCCCGACGGTTAGAGGGCTCGCTGAGGCAAAAGTGCGATCTACCGCGATGAAGCCCTTGGTGAGAAAAAAGGCGAGCCAGAAAGACAGCCGATGTAAAGATATATTACGGAGGGAAATCAAACCATTAATTCATATCGACAATGACGTCGGAATGATTACATATGCAAAATATCTCTTAATCAAGCTACCACGGCCAGACGGGCGGATCTCACTTATTCTGTCAAATATTCGCGCAGATGTTGTGCGGCATAACATAAAAGATCACGTTCATCAAACATTAGCTTATATTGAAGACGAGAAATGCTGGAAAGAACAATGGCATCGTGGTTCAACGGGCTATTTTGAGTGCTACGATATATCTCAAACGGATGGCGATCGCCCCCACTTGCTAGTAGACAGTTATACAGGGCGAATGCTCAGCGCCCTTGCAAATGGGGTCACCCTTGGCCAATCTGATACCCTATTTCGGTCTTCGAATAATTCAGTTGAAAACATTATTGATGATCAAATGAATGATATATCGGCGCCAGCATTCTCTCGTGACTGGTATAAGTGCCAGCATTGTGACACACATTCTAATAAACAGTATAAATATCAACAATTTAAAACCATAAACTTTTCGAGAATAATCGGAGCTACGGCTATTATTTTCAGAGGAGAAAAGACTGTTGTTTCGATTGTTTATGACAACCAAGGGGTTCCAGCGCTAATATCGTGCTGACATCGAAGGATTTTTAAATGGCTACGACGCGGACAATTAGTCGAGTGAAAGAAAACGGGTCGTATCTGAATCTGTCAAAATCGCCGGCCGCTTACACCGCAACTCTAGCGCGGATATACACGCAATTATCAACTAGCATTTATCAACGAGAGGCGGCGAGGCTTGCTTCGGCGCTTGCATTGATCGCAAATGATTACAAGGGTGTTCGCTTTGCATTGATAGGGTCTGAGGAAAATGCCAACCTGTTTTTGAATCCGATTACAGGGATTGGTCGTATAGACACAGATAGCAGAGGACGTGCTGTCACAGGATATGGCTTTGATTTGGATCAGCAGCATGGCCACGTGCTGGGCAGCTTCGAAACAGCCGGTATAGCATTGTCTGCAGATCAGCGGTCCGCAATATCTGCGTTTGATCGGGGCTCAGGTTCCTTGGCTGCTGCAAACGCGCTAGGAGCTAGATTAAATTCACTTGGATTTCGGATCACCTCTCCGCAGGCGAGGGCGCTATTTGACAACACAATTGGCGCTTATGAGATAACGGTAAACCGCATTTTTGGTGCTATTCCTGATTCGTCTGAAAGGGCATTGGCCGTTGACGCAGTTCAAAACGGACTTGTGGTCGCTGGAAGAGATGACTCTGGTTCCGGTCAAACAAAGCATTTTATCGAAGCATATAAGGCAGGACGCTTTGAGGAAGCATTTGTACTGATAGCTTTCACCGACCGTGTAGGTAATTTCACGTTCGCGCGCAATTTTCGTAGAGCAAACGTATTGGGTGCAACGGCTAGTGGCGCGTCGGATGACCTAACACTTTCATCGGCATTGAACTTCGGAGATGCTCTCGAAAAATGGACGGTGGACATAGATCAAAAGCGGGCCGCGCTTACCCAGTCGTTGAAAGTGGAATTTGACCGGAGTGTTAAAGATTTACAGCGGAAAATTGATGCGGTGACGCTGAAGAACGGGATTTTGATCACGTTTGATACCACGACGACTTTGGCGTCGATTGCTCAGCGAACGGGGGTGCCGTTGGCATCTCTGCAGACTCTATACGGAGGAACCCCGAAGCGTTTTGCAAACGTGTTGCTCCCTCGGACGGCACCCGCCGATGTTGTAGGGTCTATCACCGCACAGGATGCTCCCGCTGGGTTTTCGAATGTTGTTGCGGATGTATCGGGTCATTTTTACAAATTTCAGGTTGCGAACGCAGATCGACCTCGCACTACATTGATTTATGACACCTTCGGACGGGGTGTCGGAGCAGTCGATTCCGGCGTTACCTTTAGCTTAGCGCGCGGAATAGGAAGTGCAGTGACTTTGACTACTTCGGCTGGCTTGGTTGTTTCCTACAACAGCAGAAACGATCTACAAAATGTGCGACAATTGTCGATCACTTACACAAGACCCGGATTTGGGCCTGTTACTGCAGATAGCAACAATCAATTTGTGATCGGTAGTGGAGGGCAGTTAATAATTACGAAAGTTAGAAATCCTGGTGAGTACACCCTTATCGATTTATACGGTGAGGATGGTTTTGCGCAACTTAGCGATTTACCTGGATTTGGAGGTCGCGGTGTGATCCAACTCGCAAGCCTTACCCTCACGGGAATTGGGCTGCCTTTGCTGGATGCGATTGATCCTGATGGGAGCGTATTGACTGCAACCACGATTACAGCAGATGGCACTAAAATTATAGAGAATCAGTTTTTTCGGAATAACAACGGGGAGGGAGTTGGAGATTCGATTGTCCAAACTCTGATCTTTTTGCCCGGCAAAAATTTTGCGGCCAGTCAAGAACTCGTACGTTTTGGCAAGGATGCCGTAATTCGCGAGGTCAGAACCAACAGCACTGGTGCGCGTGTAAATTTCAGCACGGTAAAACCGGATATCCAGATCGAGTATCCCGACAAGGCGTTCACTCTTCAAGATTTCGGGTCAATTTTAGGTTCTACTTTAGGCAAGCAGATTGCCGGAAAGAGCGCGATCGGCCAGATTGCATTAAGCGCCGTGCTATCTACCGTTGCCGGAAATCTCGGGGAGGCAGCTGATAATTTCATCCACAATCCAGTCGGTGCCGATGGTGCGTCGCATTTGTCAGCTGGTCAAAAAATTAACGAGGCGTTTGGAAACTTCCCTGATGATTTGCTTAAGAATCTGAAATCTGCTGGGGCGGGCGCGCTTTCGTCGTTTCTAACGGCAGAATTGTTCAAACAACTTGGGATCGGCGGGACAATTGGGGAGTTTGGCCAGACTGTTACCGGGGCCTATCTCACCGCTATCATAGAAGCGTTGCCTGCACTTCTATCTAGCACGACATCTTTGTCGAGTGTTTTGGGCTCCGTAAACCTTCAGAATATTGTCGCAGGATATATTGGCTCAAAATTGGCGGCAAAGGTGGTAAGATTCGAATCCATCGGCGGCCAAATTGGTTCGGCTGTCGGTTCTAGTCTCGCACTGGTAATTGGCGCGAAGCTTGGCCTGCTCGGAGGCCCGGTTGGTTTGATCGCTGGCATAGCTCTAGCTTTTATTGGTAGCCTGCTTGGCGGCGCTATCGGATCCATTTTCGGTGGAACGCCCAGATCCGGCGCTGACGTCGTGTGGGATCAATCTAAGAACACCTTCGCGGTCGGCAATGCCTATAGCCGAAAAGGTGGATCAAAAGACGCTGCCATAAATTTAGCTTCTGCGGTTAGCGAAACTCTAAATTCAATTCTCGATACCACTGGGTCGCATCTTAACGATCCGGATTCAGTTCAATTGGGAAATTACGGGTTACGGAAATCTTCATATGTTTACAGGCCGATATCGACACAAAGTAAGGATGCTATAACCGCGACGTTCAGGAACGCTGAAGATTTGATCAAGCATGGTACATTCTTTGCAGCTTCTGATCTTGTTGACCGACTTGTTGGCGGAGATGTGATCGTCAAGCGTGCAGTATTTTCTAATTTGGTTAACTCAAACGGAGATCGAGGCCAAAGCAGCCCAGGTGCCAGTGCGGATTTTTCTGTTGGGACGCTGACTGGAGATTTGGTGACGGCCAGAGACTATTCGTTCTTCCTAAATCATACGGCAGAAATTGCGCCGATATTGGCAACCGAGCCCGATAGTGAATTTTCCACAAGTTGGGCGATTACACTTCAGAGAGCGCTTGAGTTGGGGTTAGAACGGCGGGCCAAAACAGATTGGAATGGCGGATTTGAAGCATTCTTGGACGAAAGTCTTGAAGGAAAAATTGATGGTGAGCGTGCAATCGCGAGTCTGATTGACGCTCGGATCGGTACTGCGACAGGATCTAGAAAATGGGCCGTTTTTGGTTCCGACAATGTTCTAGTTGGATATATAGATGACACAATCGACGCTAATGCGCAGACTAACATTGTTGCCTCATCCGCCAACGACCTCATCGACCTACGTACTGCGCGCCTCGCCAATCAAATCGGTTACACGGTCAACGGCAAGTTAAATAACGACATCGCTGTCTCGGGCGCTGACTTCGCCGCGCAGACCAATACGCTTGTCAGCTTCGCCACAAATGCTTTGCGCGCCACGGCGGTGGTTGCGGGGCTTGCGGACGGCCTAGCTGAGGCTTCCGAGACATTCCTTGGCCAGCTTTCGAACGGTACGGGCGTTTCGATCATTGGCGGGGCGGCGGAGGCGACGATCATTGACGGCGCGGCGGCGACGCCGACGTTGCTCGTCGGGCGGAGCTATGCGCTTGAGGGTGACGGGTTTGCGATCTTCCGCCTGAGCCTTTCGAAGGCGGCGGCGAGCGCGGTTTCGGTGAGCCTGGCAACGGCGGCGGTCAATGCGAGCGCGGGGGCCGATTATAATGCCAATATCGAGGTTTCAACCGATGGCGGGCTGACTTGGTCTGCCGCAGGTGCGAACCCGACGGCGACCTTTGCGGCGGGTGCGACCGAACTCTTCGCGCGCGTTGCGGTGCTGACCGATAACGGCGTGGGTGCTGATTTCAAGCCGACCAACATTGAGGGCAATGAACGCTTTACGCTGACCGCGACGGTGACGGCGGGTGCGGCGGCGATTGCCAATGTTGCCGATGGCGGTGGGATTGTGTCGGCTTCGGGAACGGGAACGATTGTCGACGCAAGTGTCGGGACGACGCCGCTCGCCTTTATCGACGCGGTGGTGGTTGATGAGGCCACGGGCAGTGCGACCTTCTCGATCGCGCGGTCTCGTTCGGGGGCGGCGGCGTCGCTCAATTTCTCGACGGCTGACCGCAAGGAACTGGTGATCGATGTCGCAGCGACAGTCGACGCAGGTGACGGCGATGACATTGTCTATGCCTCAAACCTTGGTGACAATGTGTTTGGCGGGGCGGGCAATGATACGCTCTACGGCGGGCGGCTTGATGACTGGTTGCTCGGCGGCGACGGCAATGATGTGCTCAACGCGGGCGCGACCGACGCGGGGACGCTGGGCGGCGACGGCAATTACCTCAACGGCGGCGCGGGCGATGACCTGCTGATCGGGCGCGAGGGTTCGGACTGGCTTGAGGGCGGTGAAGGGACAGACACGCTTGAAGGCGGCGACGGCGGCGACATCCTTGCGGGCGGCGCTGGCTTTGCCGATGTGTTGCGCGGCGGGCGCGGCGATGATCAGTATATCTTCCGGATCGGCGATGTGGGCAGCACCGATTTTGCCAACGCCGACATCATCCGCGATGAAAGCGGGCTGACGCTTAATGCAATTGTCGAGCAGGCTTATGGCGGATCGACCGCGTTTGATGCAGGGGCGGCCTCGGGCGCGCTGTTCCTCAATGGCAAAGGGCTTAACAACTGGCGCGGCGGCGGCGCACAGGTCAGCGCGCAGGGTGTTGCAGCGGGCGGCGAAGATGCGCTTGTGCTTGGCGCCGGGATTGGCCTCGAGGACGTCAAGATCGTCAAATCGGCCGATAATAAGGATCTGATCATCGAGCTGTGGCCCGACGGCGTGTTCGCTGGTGACCGGGTGATCCTCAAAGACTGGTTCAGTGCGTTTAACAAGATCGAAACGCTGCG
>JAYVVW010000232.1:0-8473 GCA_043786595.1 Sphingomonadales bacterium
AATTGCCGCGAGATCGCCTGATGAAGCACGGCATTGTCTTCGATAAAATCCTCTAGCGTTTCGTGCAGACCCGCCGCGATGATCTGGCGAATCTCTGCCGTGCCAAGCCGCGCATGGCGCGCGCGCGCTAGCCGGTCAGCTTCGCCTTGAAGGCCTGTGTCCTTACCAATGCCGCTCAAATGCTGGACAACCTCTTCGGCGCACGCCGCAAGCGACCTTGGCAATTCACGGCGCAGGATCAACAATTCCGTGACTAGGCTGGGCTTCAACCCTTCACGGTATAACCAGCGATACGCGTTGACCGCCGACACCGTCTGAAGAATCGTCGTCCACTGATCACGGTCGACCGCGCCGCCGATGCTTTCGCCTTCGGGCAGCAAGATGTGATATTTGACGTCAAGCAGGCGCGCGCTGTTATCAGCACGTTCAATTGCGGCACCAAGCCGCATGAAACGCGATGACGGATTGCGTAGCATCCGATTGAGCGCGCCTTCAAACCCGCGCGTTTCGGCCTCAGCCTGCGCGACAAGCGCGAGCACGTCGTCGGTATCGCCCGGACTGTTCCTGCCGTGAAACAGCAACCACGCACCGTTGATCGCGCTCCATGCTTCGCGTGACAGCGCCGTCCGCACCGCACGCGCATTATCGCGCGCGGCATTGAGGCAGCAAACAACCGAGCCCACGTTGCTGGTGTCGACAGTCAGAAACCGCGTGACATTCTCAGGTGTCAACGCCGCGCCAGTTTCGGCATAAGCTTCATCAGCATCGATCACCTTCATCGCGCTGCGCCATGCTGCGTCACCCGCCGGACGCGATGACAGCGCATCAAGCCGCAACGTCGCCTCTACCAGACGCGCGGTGAATTCTGCCCGCTCGACATAGCGACCGAGCCAATAAAGGCTTGATGCCGTTCGCGCGAGCATCAGCGGCCTCGCTCATTGGAAAGGATGAAGCTGTCCTTGGTGCCGCCGCCCTGACTTGAATTGACGACAAGCGAGCCGTCTTTTAGCGCGACACGGGTCAGCCCACCCGGCACGATTTTGACGCCACCGGCCTGGCTCAACACAAACGGGCGAAAATCGACATGGCGCGGCGCGATGCCTGCTTGCGTAAGCGTCGGTACAGTCGAGAGCGCAAGCGTTGGCTGCGCGATGTAGCGGTGCGGCTCGGCAATCAGCGCGCGGCGAAATTCTTCGATTTCACTCCGGCTTGATGTCGGCCCGACCAGCATCCCATAGCCACCCGAGCCATCGACCAGCTTTACCACCATGTTTTCAAGGTTATCGAGGACATATTGCAGCGATTTCGGTTCGCGACAGCGCCACGTATCGACATTGGGCAGCAGTGCCTCACCGCCCGAGTAGTAGCGGACGATTTCGGGCATATAGGAATAGACCGCCTTATCATCCGCAATGCCCGTGCCCGGCGCGTTGACGATCGTGACATTGCCCGCGCGGTACGCCGAAATAAGCCCCGGCACGCCAAGCATCGAATCGGGGCGAAAAATCAACGGATCAAGGAAATCGTCATCAACGCGGCGGTAGATGACATTGACCTGTACGCGCCCCGTGATCGTGCGCATCCATACCTTGTCATCATCGACGTCAAGATCAGCCGATTCGACCAGTTCGACACCCAGTGTATCGGCAAGGAAACTATGCTCATAATAGGCCGAGTTGTGATGCCCAGGGGTCAGTATGACGCACACCGGATCGGAACCGCAATTATTCGGTGCCACCGATCGCAATGTCTCGTGGAGCAGATCGGTATAGCTATCGACGGGCTCAACCCGATATTCGCGGAACAATTCGGGGCAAAGCCGGATCATCGCTTCGCGGTTTTCGAGCATGTACGAAACCCCCGAAGGCGTGCGCGCATTATCCTCAAGTACCCAGAAATCATCGGGACCAGTCCGCACCAGATCGATCCCGCAAATATGCGCCCACACACCGTGCGGCGGCGTCGCGCCTACAATTTCAGGCCGATACTGCGGATTACCGAAAATCAGATCGGGCGGAATGATACCGTCGCGCAGAATTTTGCGCTCGCCGTAAATGTCACCGAGAAACGCGTTGATCGCCTGTACCCGCTGCGTCAGCCCTTCGGAAAGCGCGTGCCATTCGCGAGCGGTGAACAGGCGGGGCACGATATCAAACGGGATGATCCGTTCGGACGAATCGGCCTCACCGTAGACGGCAAATGTAATGCCAAGCTGGCGAAAGGTGACCTCGGCGGCCTGCTGACGCCGGTCAAGCTCGGCGCGCGGTGTATTTTCGAGCCAATCAGCGAGCGCCGCAAATTCTGGCCGGTGCGCACCGTCACCCCCAAATCCCCGAATCTCGTCAAATGGCAGCGATGACATAATCAGAGACTGCACGGCATCGCTACATCGCACAAGGGGCAGAGTTTAACCCGCTAAATCAACCCGGCCAGCGGACTCGACGGATCGGCATACATCCGGCGCCCCATCCGCCCCGCGCGGTAGGCGAGCCGCCCGCTTTCCACCGCAAGCTTCATCGCACGCGCCATGATGATTGGGTCTTTCGCCTCAGCGATTGCGGTATTCATCAACACGCCGTCGCAGCCCAATTCCATCGCGACCGCCGCGTCAGAGGCCGTGCCGACGCCGGCGTCTACCAGCACCGGCACCTTTGCGCCTTCGACAATCAAACGGATCGTCACACGGTTTTGAATGCCCAGACCTGATCCAATTGGCGCGCCGAGTGGCATGATCGCGACCGCGCCTGCTTCCTCAAGCTGCTTGGCACCAATTGGATCATCGACGCAGTAAACCATCGGCTTGAACCCTTCGCGCACCAGCACCTCGGTTGCTTTGAGCGTTTCGCGCATGTCGGGGTAAAGTGTCCGCGCTTCGCCGAGCACTTCGAGTTTGACCAGATCCCATCCGCCAGCCTCTTGTGCCAGCCGCAGCGTGCGGATCGCATCATCGGCGGTGAAGCAACCTGCGGTATTGGGCAGATAGGTATATTGCTTGGGATCAATGAAATCAGTGAGCATCGGCGCGTTGCGATCAGACACATTCACGCGCCGCACCGCGACGGTGATGATCTCCGCCCCCGACGCTTCAAGCGCGGCGGCATTCTGCGCAAAGTCCTTATACTTCCCCGTCCCTACGATCAGGCGCGAGCTGAATGTTTTGCCAGCAACTGTCCAACTGTCATCCTGACCGCCACCAACGAAATGGACGATTTCAATCATGTCGCCCTCGACAACGAATATCGCACCAAGCGTCGAGCGTGGGACAATTTCGAGGTTTCGCTCAACCGCCACCTTTGCAGGATCAAGCCCAAGTTCGGCAGCAAGCGCCGCAATCGTAAGGCCGGACGAAACGCGGCGCAGTTCGCCGTTGAGGGTGATTGTGATGGTCAATGCGTCGTGCCTTTTGCGCTTTCGTTCGTTGGCTCATATAGCGAGGGGCAACGCAATGCCGCAACCGAAAGAGCCGCCGATGGCACAAGTTCCGATCGTCTATGTCCTGAACGGTCCCAACCTCAATCTACTGGGTGTGCGCGAACCCGAAGTTTACGGGCGCGACACGCTTGATGACATTGCGGGGCGGCTTGAGGATCAGGCGCGCGCGCTTGGGCTCGAAATTGACCTGCGCCAATCCAATCATGAAGGCCATCTGGTCGACTGGCTCCACGAAGCGAATGCGAAGGGTGCCAAAGCGGTACTGCTGAATGCGGGAGCCTTTACGCATACGTCGATTGCGTTGTTCGATGCGATCAAATCGATCAAGGTGCCCGTCATCGAAGTGCATCTATCGAACCCGCACACGCGCGACGCTTTTCGTCACAAAAGCTATGTTGGCCAAGCGGCGAAGGGCACAATCGCGGGGTTTGGCGCGATGAGTTATACGCTAGCGCTGGACGCGGCGGCCAAGCTCTGACATTGAAGCCGCCAATCCACGCCCTATTCTGCTGCATGAGGCTCGAATGACAGACAAATCCGGTGGCACGATGCACGTCGATATCAAGCTGGTGCGCCAGCTTGCCGAACTGCTTGACGAAACCAAGCTGAGCGAAATCGAAGTTGAAGATGGTGGTCGCAAGATACGCGTCGCGCGCGGAATGACCGGCGTTGCGCCATTGCAATACGCCACTGCGGCTACACCAGATGCCGCCGCGCCTGCTGCAATCCCTGCTCATGTCCCCGCGCCCGCCGATCATCCCGGCGCGATAAAATCACCGATGGTTGGCACCGCTTATCTGGCTCCCGCGCCTGAATCGCCGCCATTCATTGCCGTTGGCGCGAGCGTTGCCGAAGGTGACACACTGTTGATCATCGAAGCGATGAAGGTGATGAACCCGATCCTTGCGCCGCGCGCTGGCAAGGTGACGCAAATCCTTGTTGGCGCTGGCCAGCCGGTAGAATTTGACCAGCCGCTTGTCGTTGTTGAATAGGCGTTTCACCGATGGCCATTGAAAAACTGCTGATCGCCAACCGCGGTGAGATTGCGCTGCGCATTCACCGCGCTTGCCATGAAATGGGTATCCGGACGGTCGCTGTCCATTCAACCGCCGACGCCGACGCCATGCATGTGCGCCTGGCTGACGAGGCAATCTGCATCGGCCCGCCTGCGGCGAAGGACAGTTATCTCAATGTCCCCGCGATCATTTCTGCGGCGGAAATCAGCAATGCCGATGCAATCCATCCCGGCTACGGCTTCCTGTCTGAAAACGCGCGCTTTGCGGAGATAGTCGAGCAGCATGAAATCATCTTTGTCGGCCCCAAACCCGAACATATCCGCACAATGGGTGACAAGGTTGAGGCGAAACGAACAGCAGGCGCGCTCGGTCTGCCGCTTGTGCCAGGTTCGGACGGCGCGATTGATGACGTCGCGCTGGCCAAAGCAGTTGCGCGCGAAGTGGGCTATCCGGTGATCATCAAGGCCGCATCGGGTGGCGGTGGTCGCGGGATGAAGGTCGTCAACAGCGAAGCCGAACTTGAAACACAGATGTTGCAGGCTGGCACCGAGGCCAAGGCCGCGTTTGGCGACGCGACGGTCTACCTCGAAAAATATCTTGGCAATCCGCGCCACATTGAATTTCAAGTGTTCGGTGATGGCAATGGCAATGCAATCCATCTGGGTGAGCGCGATTGCTCGCTTCAGCGTCGCCACCAGAAAGTGCTTGAAGAAGCACCGTCGCCCGTTTTGACGCATGATGAGCGAATGCACATGGGCGGGATCGTTTCAAAAGCGATGGCCGATATGGGCTACCGCGGCGCAGGGACGATCGAATTTCTATGGGAGGACGGCAAATTCTATTTCATCGAAATGAATACCCGGCTTCAGGTTGAACACCCTGTCACTGAAATGATCACCGGCGTTGATCTTGTGCGCGAACAGATTCGTGTTGCCGAGGGGCGTCCACTCTCAGTGACGCAGGATGAAATTGAATTCAAGGGTCACGCAATTGAGTGCCGGATCAACGCTGAAGACCCGACGACGTTCGCGCCTTCGCCCGGGCTTGTCAAAAATTATCACGCAGCGGGCGGCATGCATGTCCGTGTCGATAGCGGGCTTTATGCCGGATACCGCATACCGCCCTATTACGACTCGATGATTGCAAAGCTGATCGTTTACGGCCGCACCCGCGAAGGCTGCATGATGCGGCTTAAGCGCGCGCTTGAAGAAATGGTTGTCGAAGGCGTCAAAACCACGATCCCGCTCCATCAGGCGCTGCTTCATGAGCCCGATGTGATCAATGGCAATTATACGATAAAATGGCTGGAAGACTGGCTTGCGCGCGAAACGAACTAACCTGCCGACTAACATTTGACACGCCCGCGTTTTTCGCCTCAATTCCTTACAACTTAACAAGAGGATGCGACCCGATGGCTAGCAAAAAAACGTCGCTCGATGAGCAGAATGAAGCGACGGCGGCACTCAATCCACTCGTCGGGTTGGCGCGTGAGGATTTGATGGGCGCGGTCGCCGTCATGTTGCGCGAAACTGCGGGCAATCCGGCGCGGACGATGAAGCATATGAAGATGTTTAGCGATGACGTCGTCAAAATCGTTTCGAACAAGTCCGATCTTGCCCCTGCGCCAAAAGACAAGCGGTTCCTTGACGCGGCATGGGCCGCCAACCCCTTCTACAAGGCGGGGATGCAATATTATCTTGCGGTTGAAAAAAGCACCAAGCGCTGGCTCGATGACCTTGAACTCGACGAATTTGAACGCGCGCGTGCGAATTTCGTGTCAGGCATGATCATCGATTCGATCTCACCTACCAACACGCTGCTTGGCAATCCATCGGCGATAAAGAAGGCGATGGAAACCGGCGGCGGTTCGCTGATCAAGGGGCTGCGCAACGCTTACACCGATATTGTGCATAATGACGGGATTGTGTCTCAGGTCGATTCGCGGTCGTTCAAACTCGGCGAGAATATCGCGGCTTCAAAGGGTGCAGTGATCCACAAGACCGAGCTGATGGAACTTATTCAATATGCGCCGACGACGCCGACCGTCCATACAGTGCCGCTGCTGATCATCCCGCCGCAGATCAACAAGGCTTATATCAACGATCTTTCGTCCGAAAAAAGCATCATTAAATATGAATGCGATCAGGGGATCCAGCCCTTCCTCATCAGTTGGCGCAACCCGCAGGTCGAAAACCGCGCCTGGGGTCTTAGCGACTATGTTGACGCGATTGTTGAGGCGATCGGCGCTACCTGCGCGATTACCGGTAGCAAAACTGTCAACCTTGCGGGTGCCTGTTCGGGCGGGATTACCACGGCAACTCTGCTTTCGAAAATGGCCGCATCGGGCGATAAGCGCATTGGCTGTGTCACGATGATGGTCACCGTGCTTGCTCCCGAACGCAGCGACAGCGATGTCGGCGCGCTCGTTTCAGATCACGGGATCAAGCTTGCACGCGAGCGTTCGGCCAAGAAGGGCATTTTGGAAGGCACGTCGCTCGCGCGGATGTTTGCCTGGTTGCGACCCAATGATCTGGTGTGGAATTATGTGATCAACAATTACCTCCACGGCGAAGATCCGCCCGCATTCGACATCCTCCATTGGAACAACGATACGACCAACCTCACAGCAGCGCTCCATTCGGACTATCTGCGCGTTTATGAGGAGCAGCCGTTTATCAATCCGGGGAAATCTGAGATCGCCGGGCACCTTGTCGATCTGACCAAGGTTGACAATGACCTGTTCATTCTGGCGGGCGTTACCGATCACATCACGCCGTGGAAGGCATGTTACCGTTCAACGCAGCTGTTCGGATCAAAGCATGTCGAATTCGTTCTGTCGCAAAGCGGGCATATTCAGGCAATTCTGAATCCGCCGGGCAATCCCAAGGCGAAGTTTTTCCGCTCAGCCAAAGCACCCCCTAAAACCCCCGAAGCGTGGATGGGGCAGGTTGAGGAGCGCGCTGGTTCATGGTGGCCGTTCTGGCTTGAATGGCTCAAGGCGCGGTCGGGTTCTGAAAAAGCCTCGCCCAAATCGCTTGGGAACAAAGCACATCCTGCGGGCGTTGTGGCACCAGGAGATTATGCGTTTGGCTGAACCGCTGGTATAGCGGGCAGCGCCCTTCACACGAACGGAATTAAAATGTCTCCGACAATCACAATGGAAGAAGTTGATGGCCGCACAGTGCGCGTTGCGCGCTGGATCAGCGGGCGTGACGATCATTGCCCGATTTTGTTTTTCAACGGCATTGGTGCAAATCTCGAATTGATCGCACCGCTCGCGGCAAAAATGCCTGAACGCGATTTCATTACCTTCGACATGCCGGGCATCGGCGGATCGCCTGAACCTTCGGTACCCTACCGCCCGTGGATGATGGCGCGGATTGCCAACAAACTACTCGACCGCTTTCGCTATGATCATGTCGACGTGATGGGGGTAAGCTGGGGCGGGGCAATGGCGCAGCAATTTGCGTTTCAATACAAAAGCCGCGTCAATCGCCTGATCCTTGCGGCGACATCGGCGGGCATGTTGATGGTGCCCGGCAAGCTGAAATCGCTATCAAAGATGGCTGATCCGCAGCGCTATATCGACCCGAACTATATGCTCAAAAATTTCAAGACGCTTTACGGCGGTGTTGACGAAGGCGCCACGGGCCATGTCAACCGGATCACGCCGCCAACAAAAATGGGTTATTTTTATCAACTTGTCGCAATGATTGGTTGGACGAGCGCACCGTTTTTGCCCTTTGTCACTGCAGAAACGCTGATCATGATGGGCGATGACGATCAAATTGTTCCCGTCATCAACGGCAAATTTCTTGCTGCGCTAATCCCGCATTCACGCCTTGAAGTAATCAAGGGCGGCGGCCACCTGTTCTTGGTGGCGCAGGCCGATCACAGCGTGCCCCTGATCCGCGATTTCCTCGACAGCGAAAACCGCGAAGCACGACGAAAAGCGGCTTAGTGCACGATGACTTTAGTCGAACCACGACCGTTCGTGTCGAGCCCTTCGACTTCGCTCAGGATGA
>JAYVVW010000233.1:0-15181 GCA_043786595.1 Sphingomonadales bacterium
CACCCGCTACGACAAGACTATCCTGTCATTCGAAAGCTTCCTCAACCTCGCCGCTGCAAGACTATGGTTGAAATCCTTTGTCAACACGGCCTAGCCTCCCCCAGCCGCGTTGCAGATACCACTCTATCGGAAGTGTCGGACAGTTCGACGCAGCTTGAATGAAACGTGTGGGCCATCTTCGGCGTGCGTGATCACCATCACGCGCATAGAAGCATAACCTGATCTACGCCTCCATTGACTCGATTACCAAATGAGCGTCAATTTATGTTCAAATATAATCGAGTCGCAAAATTGCATTGCTTATTGGCTGGGGGCGTCAATGCGACCGATAGCTTTTTTTGTATTGATCATTGCAGTTCCGTCAATCTCTGGCTGCGCGAGCACTGGAGCTGGTATCAGTCCATTGCGGTTTTCGCCACCGAATGTTGACATATCCGATGGCACAAAAACGCGACTAGGCGCGATTGCTTTGGTTGATCGGTTCATCGTTGCTTATCGTTCGGCGCAGAATGCAAATGCCGATGCGCGGCAGGCATTTGAGGTTCCCGCATTTATCGCCACAATTGGTGCCGTAGCCGCCACGGCTTTTGGCGGCGGCCCCGATGCGGTTTTGGCGGGGGGAACTGCAAACGCAGTTTTCAAGGGTGGCAACGCCTATTACGCTCCCAAGGCCAAAGCGGCAATGTTTGGCAGTGCGCATAATGCAATGACTTGCGTTCAAGCTGTAGCGACGGGTGCCAAACCTTACGAAGTTGAAACATTGACGGCGAAAATCGCCGTCCGAGATGGCCAAGCTGAAGACCCGACAGTTTACTACCTTATCCGCAACGGCGCGCTCAGCGTCGATGAAATATTACGGACGCGCTTGTCGAACGCCGGGAGCGTAACTGACGCTGCGGGCATCGCAGCCGAATATGAAGCGTCAGTCAGAAAGGAACTGGAGGCACGCGCTGCTGCCGAAAAGGCAAAAAAGGACGCGGATGCCGCTCGGAGCAACAAGGGGATCGTCGGCTTTGATGCAACTACGGCAGGCGCTGACGAAGATGCTGCGCAGCGCGCCGCGATGATCACCGAGCTACAGGAAAAAGTCCAGCAATGTGTCTTGCGCGCAAAGACTTGATGAAATTACTTATCCGCTGATCTAAATTTGGAGGAATATAGATGCCAAGTCCAAAAATTGTCGATCTGTCACATCACTATTGGGACAATGGTCATGTGCCTGATTTCGACGTCGCCACTCAGGTCGGCGTCGCAGGAGTCATTTTCAAAGCCAGCCAGGGAACGGCATTTAGGGACAAGACATACGATAAAACCCGCAAATTGGCCAAGGATGCTGGGCTGCTGTGGGGTGCATATCATTTCGCGACATCAGCGGACGCTAAGAGCCAAATTTCCAATTTTTTCAGTGCAGCCTCGCTTGAGACAAGCGATCTTGTGGCAATTGATTTTGAACGAAACGACCCCGATCCAATCCATAGCGTGTCCGCTGCAAATGCCCTCTCCATTCTCAAAGGTTGCGAGGATAAGCTCGGGCGACGACCTGTGCTCTACACAGGTTCCTATATGTATGATCTGTTTGGGAAAAATCCCGCGCCCGACTTTTCTCCCTACAAACTATGGTGGGCGCGATATTCAGTGGCCCCACAAATTCACCCAACTTGGAACAGCTATTGGCTTTGGCAATATACCGATGGAACGCATGGCCCCGAACCGCGCAAGGCCGGTGGGATTGGATATGTTGATTGCAATAATTTCGAGGGGACTGACCAAAAGTTGAAGGCGGAATGGGCTGAGTGAGAATTGACCTTCGGGCCGATTGGGCGATGTCAGGCAAAGGAAAATAGCTTATGGATATTCAAACATTTTTGAGCCGAGCCCAATCGGCGCTGGCCAAAGGCACGAAATACAAAAGCCCGGGTTCCGTCCCATCGCTGGCGGCGGCAAGCTGGCCGATCTCTGGTGCGGCGACGGATTGCTCGGGGTTCATTACGTGGTGTCTTCGTATCTCGCGCCAGACCGATCACCCTTTCTATGTACATCAAAACGGCGGATGGTTCGACACGGCTGCGATTTATGCCGATGGGGAGGCGTCTGTTGGATATTTCGACAAGCTCGATACGCCTAGCCCCGGATCGATGTTGGTTTATCCTGACTACGTAGGCGCGGACGGAAAACATCACGACGGACATATCGGAATTGTGCTGAACGCGAATGGAGGCAAAGGCATTGAAGCCGTCACAACGATAATTCACTGTTCGCTCGGAGCTTCAAATACACTGGGAGACGCTGTCCAAGCGACGCCGCCCACAATATGGATTAATCACGGCCATTCAAGCTGTGTTTGGTACACGGGACTCACGAATTGAGGCAGGGGAATAATCAACGATGAGACTTTTTATTGCCTTGCTGGGAACAATTCCGTCGCTTGCATCAGCACAAGCCGCCATCGATTCTGCTACTGCCAAATTTGTGATCGCAACAATCACCAGCGGGCGATACCTCTCCCCTTCCGGATCATGTCGCGTAAGCGAGCGCGATCTCTTTGGTTGGGCGAAAGGTGAGCTACTGCGCTGCCGATACGAAGTTATTGATCGGCTTCAGGACGGAACGACAAAGGCAAAAGCTGGCATCGTCTACCTCGCCAACCCAACCCCAGAGCGCGTTTTGAAATGGCTGACAGCGGCTTGCCAGCGCGCCCAGCCCAATGCTGTTCGGCAGTGCATACGGAGCGGTGCTTCTGAAATTCGTGGGGCCTCCGGCGCACAATTTCCTGTTGCCGGTCTGGTTTGGGAAGACATGGAGGGAAGCGGTATCAACAAAGGTTACGTTTTTCGAAACGGCGTCACGGTTCGTACCAAGCAATTCTCCAACGGCACTTCTGAATCTCTACCAAACGATGTTGCCCTCGAAAACCTAGCCAGCGCACACGAAGTGACTGGCGTCCGCCCTAACGGTGGTTTCGCTAGGGTCATGTCTACAAGCCGCGCGGAATTTGCTAGGTTTACTGGACGTGTTGATATTCCTGTCGGAAAGGAAGATGCTACATCTGCACTCCTATGGAGCGACATCGTAGGGCAATCCTATAGGGAAGCATTGTCGGCGGAAGAAAACTGGCTGGTTTCGTCACGCGTCTGCCAGAAGTATGGATTCCCACAGGGATGCTCCAAGAGATGACATGAGGTTTACGGGATAAACGCGAAGGTCAATAAGATGGAATCAAACCAAACTGCCGCGCGGTATGAAGCCGAATTGAAGCGTAAACTTGCGCTCAAGCTACTCTCGTTTATCGGGTTAGGCATTCTGGCGTTTGCCCTGTTAGCCCTGTTGACCTCACTTTCTTCCGGCTGGCTTGCAGCCATCGGGATTGGCGGGATGATTTTCCTTGCATCGTCTTCGGTCGGTGGTGCTTTTGGATTTCTGTTTGCCGTGCCCCGCGTTCTGACTCAGGATGACTCAATTGGTGATGAAACTGCCGATTCAGAAGCCGCGACACCAGTAGCTCGCCTCAGGGCACGGCTATTGCGCTCTAATACCAACCTTGAACGAATTTCAGATTGGCTAACGACGATGCTGGTTGGCGTAGGCCTCAGCCAATTGGGCTCAATCGATCCAGCACTCTCGCGATTTCGAGACTTCCTTGCGCAATATGCAAATATTGCTCCGGCGGGAAAAGCTTGCGCGACCAGTTGTGCCGGAATGCTTCCTACGGTTGGGCCGATGGTTCTGGTGTTCGGACTGGTAATGGGGTTTTTGTTCCTTTATCTCTACACGAGGTTAATCCTTGTATCGTTGTTCAATCAGGTTGAAGACGAACTTGCGAAGGGCGGCGAACTAGATCAAAAACTGCAAAGTGAAATCGCAACAAAAGCGGTTGTTGCTGCCGCTCAGTCTCTTGATACGAACAACGAAAACCCCGCTCTGAAGGGACTGGTTTCGACGGATGATCCATCAGTCAGCGAAAGTCTCGGAGTTATGTTCAATATGCTTTACCAGCCGGAAAAATATCAAGACGTAATAAACCTCAGTGGTACACTTTCGGTCACTCCCGCCATCAAAAAGGCAGAATATTGGTTTCTAACTGCGGCTGCGTTTGGTCAGAAGTATCTTGCGCTGAAATCAGCCGGTGGTTCTGACCAAGACCTTCTGAGCGCGCGCGACAATGCGCTCGATTGCGCAAGGCGAGCTGTTGATATCGATGCATCGTATCGAGCCAGAATTTGGAATATATCAGACCCAAATAGTATCGACAATGATCTCTCAGCCTTCCGTTCTGATGTCACATTTCTCGCGATCACTGGTATGCAAGGGAAAACGTAAGCGCGGCGCCACCCGCCACCGCTCTTCGCAGATTTGGACAAGCAAACCGAAATCCTCGCGCTCACCAAGCCTGTCAGCCAGCCGCCGGACGCAGCCGAACGGCAAGCCATTCTCATTCGCTACATCGCGCAGATAGTCGTCCCGGCTCTCCGCTCCGCACGCCCGATACATCAACAGTAGATCGCTCATTTCCCAATCCCTTCGGCTGCAAGCCGCGTGCCTGCGGCCATGCGGCCTGCCTTCCGGCGAGGATGGGTCGGGGAGGGAAAAGCGGAATCGTCGCCCTGGCTCGGGCCAGCGGGCAAAGCCCGCCACACGGGGGCGACTACTTCCGCTTTGGGAACGAAAGGGCAAAGCCCGGGGCTGTTCCCGCTCGAACAGGGACGGAGGCGGTCAGCCTCCCGCAGCCGCAATGCGGCACAGGAACGGCACCCTTGCCACGGCGCAACGCAGCCGGACGCCCTGCGCCCGGGCATTTGGGTCAGCGGGCGTCCGGCAAGGCGAGAAGCGAGAGCGGCAGCGGGTCAGTCCAATAAACCGCTCCCTGCGCCGCGTTCACGCGGTCAGTGTGCGACCTTGGAATTCCCGCTCATCGAATTCTTTGAAAAACCATTGCCCAAATCGTCTCCTTGTCATAGCTTCTTTCAAGTTTTGTCTTGGAGGGGCGGGTGTGACAACTGAATTCAAATCGCAAACCGGCCCCTTTGGCATGGCGGATGGTGCCAGCGAAGATGACGATGGATTTATTGATTTTCGCGATCATGGCGAATGGGGTGATCTCGAATTTATAGATGATTCAATGCGCGAGCGCTTCTTTGTGGGGCGGCGAGGCTCCGGGAAGAGCAGATACCTGCATAAGCGAGAACGGGCAGTAGCTGAAAAAATGCTCGTGTTTAGGCAAAAGACCGAGGCAGTTCGGTTAAAGGAACTCCGTCGCCTGCACCAAGAATTTGGCGACCCAGATGAGCGTGAAGAGGTCTGGATTCGTCTCTGGTACGTGGCCATTAACCTTGCATTGGGTTCGTTTGTTTTGAACAACCCTTCCGTTACAAAAGATATGCTGGTTGAAGATGACTGGAACATCCTAAAGGATTACGTTCGACAAAATCTTGGGTCGATTAGGGCTCCGTTCTCCGTGATTCAAACCTTGAATCAATTGCTCACTGCGACTGAGGGCGCTCCCAAGAAGGTATACGCGCTGTTGAACAAGCCTGATTGGCCGGTGCTGGAACATTTGGTGGCAAAAATTGCGTCAGTTTTGAGTCCAATCGCTATTTTTATAGACTCACTCGACGAAAACTTTCGTCACGCCCCCGCTGAAAGCGCGCATGCCCAACTAGGGCTACTGCTTCATCTTTCTCAGGCTTTAACCGATCCTTCTCGGAGCAATCGGGTGCATCTTTTTGTCACCGTTCGTGATGTAATATATTCCCAATTTCTCGCTCACGAGCAAGGAGAAAAGTATAAGAATGAGACGCATTGGAAGTTACTCGATTGGAGAAAGTCCGCTGCGAAATACTTTTTTCACAAAAAGATAGAGAATCTGCCCGAGCGTTATCTTCGGACGACAGATGAGAAATCCGATCCGTTCAAACGGTGGCTTGGTGTAGATAAGGTTTATAATAATGCAAGATCGGTAGATGAAGAGGTGGGTGAATTTTTATTACGTCATACACGATTTCTTCCCCGTGAGGTGGTAGAAATAGGAAATGCCATATGCAATGCTATGATCACCAGAGGATCAGAGTCGCAGACAATAGATATTTGGTCTCTTGTGGTAAAAGAAGCGGAACATATCGGTGAGCGTGCGCTTGAAGTGCTTTATGACCATATCATGTCATTTTCGGATGAAGATTATCCTTCCGAAAAGGAGCGAGAAAATTACCGAAACTCCTTAAAGCTTGGATTTCTTGGGTTTCGCAATGCGATAAAATCGGAAATATTTTCGAGCAACGAACTTGTTAAGGCAAACGATATTTTTCTCGAACGAACGTGCGATACGGATTTGAAAATAAAATTTGGTGACCTGCTTTGGCAGCATGGATTACTTGGCTATATGTATTCAGACGAAACTCAATCTGATCGCGGAGAAGTTGCACTCTTTTATCATGCTGTAGGGGGAACAGAGGGTAGCCGTGCTTATTCTCTGCCTGATGCGGAGCGTTATCGTTTACACGCGGCACTCTTAGATACACATAACTTCGCACTCGATAACAGCGCTCCCAATGTAGACTCGATTGACACACAACGATGACGATTGAATACAAATTTGAAAATTGGCATCAATTTAAGATTGATTTTGTCGGCAAGTTGGGGTCAGATATTCCGCTGATCAAGCGCTTCGTTTTTCGAGGCCAAGCTGATGCACGTTGGGCCATAGAGTCTTCATTTGATAGATTGTGTCCGGCTGATGTTTTGGATCGAGACAAATATTATCAGCAAATGCTGACATTTTTTGCTTATCAATTGCGACAGTATGGGGAGGATCTCGACCAGCTATCGCGTCAGGATCGTGGTGCCATCGCCCAGCATTATGGCATGCCGACACGACTTATCGATTGGTCAAAGAGTCCCTACGTGGCGGCTTTTATGGCCTTCTTTTCGGCCCTTTCTGAGAAGCGGGTAGTTGCGGGTGAACGTATTGCGATTTGGGCGCTTGATCTTGATCGATTTTCTGAACTGCGAGGTAAAAGCGAGATTGCGTTTCGAACGGTTAAAACGCGACAGCTTCAAAATGATCGTGTTTGGAGGCAGGCAGGCCTTTTTGTTGAAGCGCGCAGTGACGAGCGGAAATTCGACGATTATTTGGTTGGCCTCGCGCTAGAAGGCCATTCTGGCCTGATCAAATTCACAATTCCGAGTCTTGAGGCCACAACTGCGCTCAATGACTTAATCCTAATGGGACTGACTCCAGCGACCATCTATCCTGATCGTGATGGCGCAGCAAAATACGTTTTGTTGCGAATGGCATTGGACGAACACTGTGAGCATTGATCAATATGTGTCGTTTGTCCCGATTGACTGCAACATCATCCGATACCAGCGCCCGCGCTTTTTGACGTCAAGCGCACAACTGGCTGAACTACATGTTCCATCTGCTTCTCCCCCGCCCGTTCCATGATCCCCGACACCGGCTTGACCCGATCATCGGTATAAACCGCTGCCGATGCCTTCGCCCGAGAAATGCTGACACACGTCATTTTCTGATCAACCAGATTGGTGGCGCGGCTGTCGGCGAGGATCGCGAGACGTTCGACGGTTCGGCCTACTCTTTCTCCAGATTCCTCGCTTGTTTGAAAATTATACTGCACTGAAATGGCTTTTGGGTTCTGTCGGCAGCCTTCAAACACACAGCAATGCTTGACTTACTATCAGCTGTCGCAGCCTCAATCCCTGAGCGCACCTCCCAACGCTTGGGATCAGAAACAGCCTGCAACCGCTCGCCCGCATTCCACATATCGCGACCCAGCACATTTGCGGCCTTTTTCTCTGGCCAAAGCCAGCTTTCCGGGGCGAGGTCGTTGGCTATGACCGGTATGACGGCCATTAGCATTGCGCCGACTGCAATGCCCAAACCACCAAACCAAAGTTGCATCTTGAACTGCTGCCGCTCTGTCAGCGCCGAGGCGGTGATGCTGGATAGCTCGCGGCCAAGGGTGATGAAGGTTCTGGTCGCCTTGTCGAACGTTGCTTGTTCAACCCTGCGCGCCTCAACGCCCGCCGTCGCAATCTGCTGCGCAAGCGTCTCGGGGGTCAGAGCGATAGCGGGGCGGTCGGCGAGAGTCCGCAGCGCCTTGTGGGTTGCGGTGATTCTGCCGTCGATCTGGGTCAGAGTCTCGGTGTAGTCCGGAATTTCGATCTTGCCGGGGGCATCGGCGAGATGCTCGACGGCAAGGCGCATGGTGGTCACCTCGCGGCGCAACCGGTCAAATGCCTTTGACGCGGGGTCGTTGGCGCTGGGGTCGATCAATTCCTGTTCCATTTGTTCACTCCTTTCGTCACATTCCGATTCCAAGCCCGCGCCCACGACTGAAGCCGATTGAGTTGGCGAGGTCGTGTGACAGGTCTCGGCCCATCGTGAAGCTGATACCGAGTTCATGGGCGCGATTTCTGAGCAGCGATTCAAGTTGGGCATCGCGGCCTATGTCGTCGGTCAGCTTGCCCATATGCTCGGTGATCCGGCGATATTCCCCGCCTCCGCCATGTTCGTAAGCGTGCTGGCGGGCGTCGGATAATCTGTGCCAGTTCTCAATGAAGCGGTCGGCGCGCATCTGGGGGTTGGTTCTGATTTCAGCTTCAAGCTGCATGGCGCGGACGGCGTTGGCGGTACGCCCGCTGGCGGCTTCGGCGATCAGTTCTGGTTGTCGAGAGAAGGCGATTGATAAATCATGCCCAGCCGTGGGCTGCGACTGATTCAGCGCGGTAAATGCCTTGTCGCGGGCCGACTCTTGGTGGGGCATTGGTGACAGCCCCTGTCCGGTCATGCGGTCGATGTCATTTATCGCGCGGGCATAGCGTTCAACGCCGCGACCGATGTCGTGCGCGCTGGCCTTTCCGCGCCCCAATGCGTGCGCAATCGCTGGCTGTTGCTCGGGCGATGGCCGGAAACCCGCGAAGATGCTCCGCGCCTTTTCGGGAGCCATCTTCCTGACCAGTTCCGTGACACGCTCGCGGAAGCTGATGCCGCGCCGCTCGGCAAAGGCGCGCGCTGGATCAGCCTCGCGGGAATAATCCGACGCCATATCCTTGCCGCGCTCGCGCGACAGGGTGCGGACGAGCTGGCTGCCGCTGGTGAAATCGTCCCGTCCATAATGCACTTGCACCCCTTCTCGGTGGCGGGACAGCGCGACATAGCTGGCGTGGCGGTCCAGCCCCGGCGTCGCCAGGACATGGGTGCGATCTACCGTGACGCCCTGTGATTTATGGATCGTGGCGGCGTAGCCATGATCGATATGGCTGTAATTCTTGGTGTCGAACGCAATGCTGCGGCCATCGTCCAGCCTGACACCGATGCGCTGCGAACTGATCTGCTCAACGTTGCCAAGGCTGCCATTCTTGACGCCAAGGTCACGGTCATTGCGCAGGAACATCAAGCGGTCGCCGGTAGCGAACTGGCGATGCCCGCGTTCGGTTGTGATTGTGATATCTGCGCCAAGCTGGCCCGCGTCGCGGAGCTTGCCGCGCGCCAGTTCATTGAGGTTCTGCACTTCGTCGTTGGTATGCGTGAGAATGATCCGCGATTGATCGGGGCAATTAGTGCGTTCACGGTCCCATCTGTCGATCAATTCGCTGCGCGCTGCTTCCCGCGTGTCGGCGGTATGGACCATGCCATGTTCGGCATAATCGCGCAGCGCGTCGCCCGTCCGCCCGGTGGCAAGTTGGCGCGTCGCATCGCGCTGCCAGTCGATCTGCTGCCGCCTGATCTCGGTGATCTCGACGCCGCCATGACGTTCGGCAATCGAACGAAACGCTGCGCCAGCTTCGATGGCTTGCAACTGTTCTGGATCGCCCACCAATACCACCTTGGCCCCGGCCTCATTGGCAGCGGACAACACCCGCTCCATCTGGCGCGAGCCGATCATTCCGGCTTCGTCGATCACCAGCACATCACTGGCAGTCAACAATTCGCGACCTTGGCCCCATTGATGCTCAAGGCTGGCGATGGTCCGCGAAGGGATGGCCGAACCTGCCTCAAGCCCTTCCGCCGCAATGCCCGATAGCGCTGCGCCGCGAACCTGAAAGCCTGCGCCTTCCCAAGCCTCTCGGGCGACACCGAGCATTGCCGATTTTCCCGTTCCGGCATAGCCAATGACGACGCTAAGGTCTTTGCCTTCGGTGGCGTGATCGAAGGCTGCGCGCTGCTCGCCGGACAGGGAGAGTCCGCGCGATTCCGCCGATGCCAACGCGCGTTCCTTGTCGCGCTCGGAAACGTGATGGTGATAGCGTTCGGCCATCAATCCTGTGGCCCGTTCAAGCCGTGTTTCAACCTCGATCATGTCGCGCGAAGTGAAGCGATCTTCACCGCGTCCGTCTTTTCCCAGTGCGATCAAATCAGGCGAGGATTGCACCGCGCCCATTGCGTGATCGAACTGGTCCTTGCCGTCCGAATGGCGGTGCACGAACATCGCAAGGTCGCGCTTGGTGAAAGTGGCCTGCTGCCGAGTAATCGCATCCAGCGCAACGTCTGGGTCGGCGATGATCTTTTCGCCATTGCGGCGCGCGATTTCTGAATGCTCGGCAATGCGCTCGGCTTCAAGGCCATGATCGGCCATGCGCGAAGCGGCGGGGCCAATCTTGTTCTGAGGTTCAAGGTCGATGCCCTGATCGGCAAGACTGCGATGATCGATCCGGGCATCAATGTCGAGTTCGGCCAGCCGCTCATTGACATGATCGGCCCAGCGTTCGCGCCACTGCTCGACCATCTCGGTCTTGTTCCAGTCGCGGACCTTTGCACCGAAGCCATCTTCATCGACCGAACGCATGGTGAGCATGACATGGGCATGGGGCTTGGCCATGCCGTCTGCGCCAATGTCCCAATGCAGATTGACGTCAGCAATCATGCCACGATCAACAAACTCGGCTTGCACAAAATCGCGGGCAAGATCGATGCCCTGCTGCTGGTTCAACTCGCGCGGAATCGCGAATTCGATTTCGCGAGAAAGCTGTGCATCCTTGCGCAGTTCGGTGGCTTCGACTTCATTCCAAAGGGTGGAACGGTCGCCCAATCGTTCGGGCGTGCCGTCTGGCAACATCACTTCGGAATGGACGACGCCCGATTTGTTGGTGAAGTCGTGATCGCGGTCGAGCCGGTCATCGTGCAGCCGTTCGGCGGAGCGATAAGCCGCAGACGCAACGGCGCTGGAGCCGTTGGCACGGGAAATGACTTTGGCCGAGAAATGGTAGATCGCCATGATGGCAATCCATCTACGCCATCAAAGCGACGTCGGCACGACGTATAAGCGCGCCCTCACATGAATAAATCCTGTTCGGGACCGCCGCGTGTCAGACTGTCCCGGTAACGGTGCAGCGCCGGAAACGCATATACATTATGATGGCTCCAACAGGCAAAATTGGAGCAATATCATGCGCAAACCACGAGACTTTGATTCGGAACTGAAGGCGCTCACTGACAAAGCGAAGCTGCTCAAAGCGCGAAAGGTGCAACAGCTTGGCGAACTGGTGATCGTTACTGGTGCGAACAGCCTCGATCCCGATGCGCTGACCGGCGCATTGTTGGTCATCGTTGAAACCAAAGACGCTGGCAAACGGGAGGCGTGGCGCAATAGGGGCGCGGCCTTCTTTCGCGGGCAATCACGCAAGGCTGATCGCGGAACTCAATGTGACACTCAAGGCGATCAGGCGGGCCAAAGCGATGCGCAACCGCATTGAGGCCAGCCAGCGCCGAACCGACAAACGGGAATGGGTTATGCAACGCCGCGAACGCACCCACCATCTCATTGAACTCGGCGGGCTGGTTCAAAAGTCCGGACTTGTCGAACTCACCGATGATGATCGCGCCGTGATCTATGGCGTGTTGCTGGTCGTCGCGATCAAGCTGCGCGACGAAGGGCGCAACGAACTTCTCGCACTTTGGCGACGACGCGGCGAACGCGCTTTCGAGGATGACGCGCGTGAGAAATCAGCTTCGCGAATTGAACCTTGATGCAATCGGGCCGAGCCTACCGGCCAGTTGAGTAATGATCGCACTTTGCCGCGATGGTTCAGCATCGGGCCATTCGGTGATTTCGGCAAGGGTGCGCCCGCATCCGATGCAATAGTCGCTCGGCACATCAATCTCACAGACTTGATTGCACGGAGATTGGGGCTTGGTCTCCGCCATTCTCAGATTTCCACCACAAGCGCGGCGTCAAATTCCGGGTTCTCGATCTCGCCTCCAGTCCTTACCGGGCCATAGCCTTTTGGATTACAAACGACGCGCGTTCGACCGGCGAAGTAATCGCAACTTGCATGGGTATGGCCATGCACCCAAAGCACTGCGCCCGAACTTTCGACCAGCTCGGAAAGGTCGCTGCAAAAGGCGGGTGTCAACGGATCGCCCGCATAGCGTGGGTGGATCGATTTCGGATGTGGCAAGTGGTGGGTCACAACCACGGTCGTGCCGTCGAATGGCACACGCAAGGCTTCTGTCAGCCAAACCCGCGAAACCATATGCCACGAAAACGCTTCCTCCGGCTTCAACGGTTTGCCGATCTCGCGCGGAAAGATGACGCGGTGATCGTTCATCCAGTTTTGCGCGTGGCGCATCGCTGCGATGGGGTTCCCGAAGATTTCGTAGTCCGTCCACAGCGAACTTCCTAAAAAGCGAACGCCATCCAAGACGATCTCGTCGTCCTGGAGCAAGTGGATGCCAAGCGCGTCGGCAAGTTCCTGCCCGCGTTTGGATTCGTCAGTGATCGTAAAACGTTGCTGATAGGCATACCATTCATGGTTGCCCGGAACATAGATGACGGGGCGACCGTCCGCGCGCTCAGCAAGCCAGCGCACCCCGGCACTCAAAGGCGTGTGAATGTCCCCTGCCGCGATCAGCACATCATAGTCAGGAGGTGGGAGGGGAATATCCCATTTGCTCTGCTCAATATGAAGATCGGAGAGAATCCAGATTCGCATAGCTTGCCTGTAATGAACGGGCCAGTGGTTGTATATTGCGGCCCCGCGTGCGGTCGGCGCCTTCGGCAAACTACGCGCCTGCAAGTCTTTGCGCGCTACAGCACTACGACGGTATTTCGGCCTTGCAGACTTACAACTCTCTGACGCAGCAAGATGCCAATTGGCGCATCTTGGCACCGCACATCTTGTTCGAGTCCACGCTGCCACCGATTACTGGGGGAGAACACTCGAACGGAAAAGGAAGGCAGCATGAGCACCACCCCAGACCGCATCGTCCGACTGAAGACTGTAATTTTCCGTTCCGGGCTTAGCCGCTCAACAATCTATCGGAAAATGAAGGACGGGACTTTCCCGGCCCAAATCAAGGTCAACATCAACGGTATCGGTTGGCACGAGTCCGAACTCAACCGGTGGATTGCAAACCCGCCAGCCTATCGCGCGCCTGAGTTGGGGCAATGACCGGCGGAACAACACCTGCGCCGCTCTGCGTCCGCGTTCGTGATGCCGCACGCATGATCGGGATTGGCCGGACGAAATTCTATGAGCTGATTGGCAATGGTGAGGTGGAAGTGATCAAGGTTGGCAACGCCACGTTGATCCCCACTGCAAGTCTTGCAGCCTTTGTCGAGCGCCAGCGAAAGGCGTCTCCCGCATCATAGCGCCTTCATCGATTCGGTTTGCTGTTACAGCCGTGTTTTGAACGCGCAGTCGGCGTGCGCCGCCATTCGCACAAATCCGCCACTATCCGGGACTGGGTATTACCGAAGCATTACCGAAGTTTGGGTTTCTGAATTTCACCAATTTGCTAAGTCATTGATTTAATTGAATAAATCTGGTGACCCCTACGGGAATCGAACCCGTGTTTCAGCCGTGAAAGGGCCGCGTCCTAGACCGCTAGACGAAGGGGCCAATCGCTTGGCGAGCCGCGCCATTACGGATTCGGATGGCATCGGTCAAGGCTTTGGGTGCGACTTTTCAGTTTCACCTTTGATGTTTGGCGATAATGGCCGGACCGGCGGCCATCAGGTATTTAGCCCGATAATCAATCGGCCCAGGCAGCATCATCAATGTGTAGCTCGGCGTTCTGGCGACCGCCCCAATCATCAATCTTGGCGCGCCCCGCAACCCAAAGGCGCCGATCACGCGGTGCGCCCAGGATAGCCTGACCAAGCGGCGTTTCCCGCTGGCGGAATGCAACTGTTTTGAGCGAGCGACCATCATCGCCCGCCATGATCGCGCGGACGTGATCGGTGCCAACGATATCAGCTTTGATTACGCGCATCGGGCCAGCGGCGATCCGCGGCGCGGGCCAGCCCATGCCGTATGGACCGCCCGCCTCTAATGCGTCGACAAGGCCCGGATTGACGCCGCCGGGGGCAACGACGACGTCGAGCAGCAGTGCCCGGTTATCGCTGGCGCGCGCAACGTCAGCGGCGAGCCGTGCTTCGAGAAAATCGCCGAACGCTTCGATCTTGTCGGCCATTACGGTAAGCCCCGCCGCCATCGCATGGCCGCCGCCGGCAACGAGCAGGCCCATATCTTTGGCGGCAAGCACGGCGGCACCAAGGTCTACCCCCGAAATCGACCGCCCCGAACCCTTGCCAATACCGTCTTCGCCGACCGCGATGACAATCGCAGGCCTGCCGTGCTTTTCTTTCAGTCGCCCTGCGACGATGCCGATGACGCCGGGGTGCCAGCCTTCGCCGCTTGCTGTGATGATCGCGCGGTTGCCCTGGCCGACTGTAGCACTTTCAGCGCCTGACTGAACGACCGCCTCGATCGCGCGTCGCTCACCGTTCAGCCGGTCAAGCTCTTGGGCTATATCGCGCGCTTCGATCGGGTCATTGGTCGTGAGCAATCGGACGCCGAGATCGGATTTGCCGACGCGGCCACCTGCATTGATCCGCGGCCCCAGCGCAAAACCGAGATCCGAACAGATCGGGTTGCGTGACAGGCGTGACGCCTCGATCAGCGCGTTAAGACCGATGTTGCGCCGCCCGGCCATGACTTTAAGCCCTTGAGCCACGAACGCGCGATTGAGCCCGCGCAGCGACGCAACATCGGCAACTGTGCCAAGCGCGACGATATCGAGGAGTTCAATCAGTTTGGGCTCAGCACGGTCAGCGAAGTGGCCGCGCGCGCGCAATTCACGGATCAGAGCCGCGCCGAGCAAGAATGCCACGCCGACCGCCGCCAGATGGCCGTGCGAAGCCGCCTCAGCGCTTTCATCAAGGCG
>JAYVVW010000234.1:0-4688 GCA_043786595.1 Sphingomonadales bacterium
TAACCGAGTGGGACGCATTCCGCGCGCTTGATCTCACGCGGATTGCGTCACTGATGACAACGCCGTGCCTTGTCGATCTCCGCAACATCTACCGCGCCGACGAAGCCGAGCAAGCCGGCCTCGACTATCATTCGATCGGTCGCGGCTAGATCGGTTCTCCCGCTGCACGTGCGCGTTCGATAACGCTTGATTCAACCGACGGAAAACGCCGCGCAGCAAATAGAAACAGCGACAGCACGATAGGTGCGAGGCCCAGCACCGAAAGCATGGCATAACGCAAGTTGCCCGTGATGTCGCTGGCAAGTCCAACCCAATACGGCCCGAGGCCCAGCCCGACCAGATTGATGCCCAGAAACTGGATTGCGGTCGCGCTGCCGCGCATCCGTGGCAGCACGTGATCCTGCCCGGTCGCAAAGATCGATCCAAGCCACATCGTTGACGTGAGCAGGCTTAAAAAATAGGCGGTGTAGAATTGTGTAATCGAACTTGTCGTTAGCTGCCAAGTTGCGAACGTGGCACCGCAGATCACTGCGAAGCATGCCACATAAATCCGCCCTGCGACATGACGGCGACGCGCATAATCTGCCACAAAACCGCCAAGAACAGTGCCAAGTCCTCCGGCAACCACCGCAAACGCACCGAGCGTGAAACCGTCGGCCGGCTGCATCCCGAGGTATTGCGTCCCGTAAACAAACAAGAATGCCGCCACCCCGTAAGTGCCAAAACTGTGCAAGCCCCCTGCCAGCGCGAGCGCGACGAAGCTTGGCGTTCCGAGCATCAGTGCAGCAGCGGCAGGATCACGCAGCTTGAGCGCGGTGGCCCAGCTCCACACCGCGTAAACGCCCGTTGCGATCGCGATCCATTGCACCATATTCGTTGTGATCGAAATACCGGCAACTTCAAACATCGGCACGCGTTTTGCCGGGGCGAGGAAGCTGTCGGTAATCGCAGTGAGCACCCAGATGCTCGCGAGACACAGGAAAAACGCAATGACGTTGTTGCGCAGCATCTTATGCGACGCGCCAAGGCGCTTCAGCGTGATGAAACTGAACGGCGGGAACAGCGCGCCAAATTCGCGGCGTGCGGCGCCAAATGGATCGGGCATTGGCCCTTGCGGATTGCCGTCAATCGCGCCGCGCACGGGTTCGCGAACGGTAAGGACGACGAGAATGGCAAGCAGGACACCGGGCATGCCCACCGCAAGATAGGCGGCCTGCCAGCCCGCCAGATCAAATGGTGCCGTTCCCTTTGGATAGGCATTGTCCCACGCCGAAACGATGCCACCACCCAGCATCAGCGACGCGCCGCCGCCGATATAAATACCGCTGGCGTAGATTGCGAGTGCGGTGGCGCGCTGCGTTTTGCTGAAATAATCCTGAAGTACCGAAAATGCCGACGGCGCAGCGCTCGCCTCGCCAATCCCGACACCAACGCGCGCTGCTGCGAGCGTACCAAAACTCGTCGAGAAGCCAGAAAGTGCCGTCATCAACGACCACACGCTCAAACCGATCGAAAGCGTCCGCACACGGTTCCAGCCATCGGCCAATTTGGCGAGCGGCAATCCGAACAGCGCGTAAAACAGCGCAAAAGCAGTTCCGAATAAAAGCCCAACTTGGGCGTCGGTCATGTTCAGATCGGCCTTGAGCGACGGCGCAAGGATGCTGACAATCTGGCGATCGATGAAATTGAAAGCATAAACGAGCGTGAAAAGCCCCAACACATACCAGCGATAGATTCCACCCGGCTTGGCCGCTTCACTCATCAATTTGTCCTTCACCTAGGGTTGGCCAGTTGGCTGAAACTGCACCATTTTTGATATTGATTGGTCGCTATGTCGTGTTTTGCTTGAATTGCGAGCGAACTCAACCGATATTGCACGTATCCGGTCATTATGCCGGGCAATAGGAGTGAGTTCACATGGCCAATTGGTCTGATCCCCGGATGGTCGGCGCCCCACCCGCCGCCGCAGGCGCCGGTTCACGCGATTCGGTCTATGATGCGGGTCTGCGTTCTTACATGCTGTCTGTTTATAATTATATGGCGTCGGGCGTGCTGCTGACGGGCGTTGTTGCGTTGCTGTTTGTAAAAAGCGGTATGGCGCAAGACGTCATGTTTGGCCCCGGCATCACAAAATATCTGATCATCTTCGCCCCGCTGGCGTTCGTCATGGCGATGAGCTTTGGTCTTAACAAGATGTCGACCGGCACGCTGCAGATGCTCTTCTGGGGCTTTGCGACGGTGATGGGGCTATCGATGTCGACGATTTTCCTCGTCTATACCGGCGCGTCGATTGCGCAGACCTTCTTTGCAACGGCGGCCGCCTTTGCCGGGCTTAGCCTGTGGGGCTATACCACGAAGAAGGATCTGTCGGGCATGGGCACGTTCCTGATCATGGGACTTGTTGGATTGATCGTCGCATCGGTCATCAACATTTTCATGCAATCGGGCACGATGGCACTGGTCATCAGCTTTATCGGCGTCCTGATCTTTGCTGGTCTAACCGCCTATGACACGCAAAAGATCAAGTCGATGTACGCGCATGTAGCGGGTACCGATATGATGGGCAAAACCGTGATCATGGGCGCGCTGTCGCTCTATCTCGATTTCGTCAACATGTTCCAGTTCTTGCTGAGCTTCCTTGGCTCGCGCGACTGATCGATCGCTGATCGATAAAGAATCGGCCCGGTGAACCAGTTTCGCCGGGCTTTTTCTTGCGCGTGACCGAAAAAGCTAACCCGCGCCTCATCTTGCCCTTGGCGCGCGAGCAAGCTAACGCGCTGCAATGCAATATGTCAGCAGTAGAGGGCGCGCAGCGGCGCTGAATTTTGAGGGCGTCACGCTCGCCGGGCTGGCTGCGGACGGCGGGCTTTACGTTCCCGCAGTCTGGCCGCGTTTCACCACTGATCAGATCGCGGGGCTGCGCGGCAAATCCTATGTCGAAACCGCTGTCGCGGTCATGCTGCCATTTGTTGCGGGTTCGCTTGACGAAGATGAACTGCGGTCGCTTTGTAAACAAGCCTACGGCAATTTTGCCCACGCAGCGGTGACGCCGCTGGTTCAACTTGATCATCAGAACTGGCTGCTCGAACTGTTCCACGGGCCAACGCTCGCGTTCAAGGACGTTGCGCTTCAATTGCTCGGGCTGCTCTTTGAAAAATTTCTCGCGCCGCGCGACATGCATTTGACGATCATTGGCGCGACTTCGGGTGACACTGGCTCCGCCGCAATTGATGCGGTTGCCGGGCGCGCCAAGATCGATATCTTCATGCTCCACCCCGAAGGCCGCATGTCGGACGTACAGCGCCGTCAGATGACGACGGTGCGCGCGCCCAACGTTTACAATATCGCGGTGCAAGGCAGCTTTGATGATGCGCAAGCAATTGTCAAAACGCTGTTCAACGACGCTTCATTTGCGCGTGAATTTACATTATCGGCGGTGAATTCGATCAATTGGGCGCGGCTGATGGCGCAGATCGTCTATTATTTCTATGCTGCCGTCCGGCTTGGCGCGCCCGAACGGGCAGTCGCGTTTTCGGTTCCGACGGGTAATTTTGGCGACGTTTTCGCGGGTTATGTTGCGGCGCAAATGGGGCTGCCCGTTGCCAAGCTGATCGTCGCGACCAACGTCAACGATATTCTCCACCGCGCGCTGACAACGGGTGATTATGCGACGGGAGCGGTCACCCCAACAGCAGCGCCGAGCATGGATATTCAGGTCAGTTCAAATTTTGAGCGGCTGCTGTTCGATCTGTCGGGCCGTGACGGCAAAGCGATTGAGGCGATGATGCGCGGCTTTGAAAATGATAAGTCGATGACTATCCCTGAAGACATGAGGCGCAGCGCACAACCGCTCATCACGAGCGCACGGATCGATCCCGACGCGATGGCGATGGCGATGCGTTGGGCCCGCGAAGGATGTGGTCAAGTGATCGACCCGCACACCGCGATCGGCTTGTCAGCCGCGCGTGCGAGAGACATCGCGTCCGATATTCCGATTGTAACGCTGGCAACCGCGCATCCCGCCAAATTCCGCGATGCCGTCGAACGCGCAACGGGGGTTCGCCCTGCACTGCCCACGCGGATCGGCAGCCTGTTTGACCGTGAAGAGCGCTTTGACGTGCTTCCCGCCACAGCAGGCGCGATCAAGACCTATGTTGCAGAGCGCGGCACCCGCACCGCCGCATGACGCCAACGACGCTCATCGGCGAACCATGGGCGGACTACGGCCTCATCGACAGCGGTCATGGTCGCAAGCTTGAGCGCTACGGTCGCTTCCGTTTCATCCGCCCCGAACCACAGGCGATGTGGCCGCCCGCGTCGGACGATTGGGATGCCGACGGCGAATTTATCCCCGCGTCTGATGAAGACGGCGGCGGACGCTGGGAATTCACGCGTGACGTGCCGCGCGAGGGCTGGATGATGCGATGGGACGATGTGACGTTCAATGCGCAGACAACGCCGTTCCGGCACTTGGGGTTTTTCCCCGATATGGCGCCCGTGTGGGCATGGATGCGCGCGCAACTCGTTGGTCGAAACGCGCCCGAAACGCTCAATCTGTTCGGCTATACCGGCGTCGGAACTTTGGCATTATCGAGCGCTGGTGGCCCCGTTGTCCATGTTGATGCGTCGAAAAAATCGGTCGAAGCCGCGCGGCGCAATGCCGAAACGTCGGGAATGGCTACCAGACC
>JAYVVW010000235.1:0-1720 GCA_043786595.1 Sphingomonadales bacterium
GGATGTTTATAGATGTTTTTCTTGTTTAATCATAGAACTTTAGATAAATGCTCTCATCCTGAACTTGTTTCAGCATCCATATATCCGCCTGACACTGTAATGTGAATGAAAGGATGGATGCTGAAACGAGTTCAGCATGACGGTGGGTAAATGAACAAGCCCCAACTCATCGCGCGCTTGAGCGCTGTCACGGACATGACACCGTCATATCGAGGCGAACGTTGATGCCGGGTTACGGTGGTTACGGTGGGTTACGGTGATGTTGTGGACGGCGCTTTGTTTGGCAGTTGATTCGCAGTGAACCGATGCCATGCTGTGTTGTTGTCGAAGCAATCCAGCAAGGAGCACCGGTTCATGAGCAAGCTATCACTCGATCTTTCGTCTGTCACCATTGTTGCGGTCGATCTCGCCAAACATGTTTTTCAAGTCCACGGCTGCGACGTGGGTGGCAAGGTGATTGTTGCCAAAGCGCTGCGTCGTAAGGATGTTTTGCCGTTCTTTGCCGCGCTCGGCCCCTGCCTTATTGGCATGGAAGCGTGCGGTTCGGCGCATCATTGGGGGCGTGAGTTGATGGCTTTGGGTCATGACGTGAAGCTGATCCCGCCAGCTTACGTCAAGCCCTTCGTCAAGCGGCAGAAGAACGACAAGAATGATGCAGCGGCGATCTACGAGACGCTCTCCCGGCCTGGTCTGCGCTTCGTGAAGGTGCGCTCGGTAGATAATCAGGCGGTTCTGATGTGCCATAAAGCCCGCGAGATGCTTGTCCAGCAGCGCACCCAGTTGCTCAATGGCTTGCGCGGGCATCTGGCCGAGATCGGGATTATCGCAGCGCAAGGCACTTGCCATATGCGCAGCCTTGGCGCGTTGATCCATGAGGGGCACGCTGACATCCCCGAAGCGGTGCGGGCAAGCTTGATGCCGATGGTCACCCAGATCGAACATCTCGATGCTGCAATCAAGGAAATCGACGCGGATATTGCCGTGGCTGCCAAGGCCAACCCGCAAGCCAACCGGCTGATGACGATCCCCGGCATTGGCCCCGTCACCGCCTCGGCGCTGGCCGCGACGGTTGGCGATCCGTCCGCCTTTTCTGGGCCGCGCGAGTTCGCAGCGTTCCTGGGGCTGGTGCCAAGGCAAAACTCAAGCGGCGGCAAGACCAAGCTCGGGCCGATCACCAAGATGGGGAACCAGTATCTGCGCAAGCTGCTCGTCGTCGGTGCGCATGCCGTGCTGGTCCATGCACCCAAGCACAGCGACCCCTTGCGCACCTGGGCGCGCAAACTGCTGGAGACCAAGCCGTTCAAGCTGGTCGCCGTCGCCACCGCCAACAAGCTCGCCAGAATGGCGTTCGCGCTGATGAGCCAGAACACACGCTATACCGCCGCCTGACCAGCAGGCGCGACACGAAATCTCGGGTGACCAAGAGGTGATGCAACAGATACGGACATAAGCTGCCAAGCCCGGTGTACTGTCTGCGCAGCAAAGCGCGATACGGTGATAGCGGCCAACAGCAAAAGCGGACAAACATCAGGGCCAGTGGATCAACCGCCACACCAAAAGGCCGAAGACATGACCGCACCCGAAACCTGTTATAAAAGCTCAATTAACCCTTGATCGCAGAGCGCCGTCCAGACATGACACGTCACTTAACCCCTAAACTCAGGGACGGGGGTTACGGTGACGCCTCACTTCACCCCTAAACTTAGGCACGGGGACACCC
>JAYVVW010000236.1:0-4875 GCA_043786595.1 Sphingomonadales bacterium
CACGGGGAGACGGCCGAGCAAATACCCATCAATCCCTACCGCTTCGCCTTGATCGCGCGCACTGCAGCCAGCGTGTTTTCGACATGGCCCTGCGCGCCAGGCGATGCAAAGCTGTAGGCTATTTTTCCATCTTTGCCGATTACATAGGATGTCCGGCTTGCCATCGCCTTTCCGGGAATTTGCGCGTCATAGGCTTTGATCGTGGCCGATGAGGCGACGCCAACGGCAAATTTGTTGCGGCATTCTTCGACTGAAAAACGCGTGAGCGTTGCAATATCATCTGCCGACATGCCGATCACCGTCGCGCCTGCCTTGTTAAAATCCTCGGTGGCTTCGGCAAAATTATGCGCCTCAACAGTGCATCCTGATGTGAACGCCTTGGGATAAAAATAGAGCACGACCGGCCCATTTTTCAACGCACGTTTCAGCGAAAAGCCGAACTTCACCCCGCCGATTACTGCGTTGGTGACAACATCGGGCGCCGCCGCACCGACGGGCAGTGCCGCGAACGCGGGCGAAATCGTCAGGGCTGTGGCTGCTGCTGCCGTTGCCAAAAAGGGCTTGAGTTTCATCGCTTCATCCTCCCAAATCAATTCGGCGTCAGTATAGCAGAGATTGCAACGGTTTGATCCTATTTTCAAACCGGCCAGCAAGCGTCAACAGCTTGACACCTGCGCCGACTCACATTAGTTGGCCTTTATTCCCAAACGAACATTTCCGGCGGCGCTTTTGCGTGCGCCGTGTTTGTCGTTAGGAATTTAGCGAAGCGTCGAGATGGGGTGGTCAGCCAATCACCCTGTGGAGCAGGAGAAAATCATATGGCACGTATTGCGGGGGTTAACATCCCCACCAACAAGCGCGTGGAAATTGCGCTGACTTATATCCACGGTATTGGCCCGACCAAATCGCGTGAAATCACGACCAAGCTTGGTATCGCTACCAGCCGCCGTGTTCAGGATTTGACCGATCAGGAAATTTTGCAGATCCGCGAAGCGATCGATGCAAGCTACACCGTTGAGGGCGATCTTCGCCGCATGGTATCGATGAACATCAAGCGTCTGATGGATCTCGCCTGCTATCGTGGCCTGCGTCACCGTAAAGGCCTTCCCGTTCGCGGCCAGCGCACGCATACCAATGCGCGCACTCGCAAGGGTAAAGCCAAGCCGATCGCCGGCAAGAAGAAGTAAGCGCGTCGGTTTTCCGATACGCTTCACATCCGCACAAGATAAAGTCAGGATAGCAAAATGGCACGCGAACCTCAGCGCATTAAACGGCGTGAGCGCAAAAATATCAGCAGCGGTGTTGCCCATGTCAACGCCAGCTTCAACAACACGATGATCACGATCACCGACGCGCAGGGCAATACAATCTCTTGGTCGTCAGCCGGTTTGATGGGTTTCAAAGGATCGCGCAAGTCGACGCCTTATGCCGCCCAGATGGCTGCTGAAGATGCGGGCAAGAAAGCCGTTGAACACGGTGTCCGCACGATCGAAGTCGAAGTCAAAGGGCCTGGTTCGGGCCGTGAATCGGCGCTTCGTGCGCTGGCTTCAGTAGGTTTCAACATCACGTCGATTCGCGATGTGACATCGATCCCGCACAACGGCGTGCGCCCTTCAAAGCGTCGCCGGGTCTGATGCTCCGCGTCGCCTGAGTTCAGGCGGCGGAAGATTTCGGAGGCGGCGTCATTCGCCTCCAGCAAGTTTCAATAGGTGTATGGCGGACGCGCCATCCACCCAACCCCAAGGGGAACATCGTGGCAGTCAACAGCAAGAACTGGCAGGAACTCAAGAAGCCCGACATGCTTGAAAAGCGCGTTGGTGCAAATCCGCAATTGAAGGCAAGCTTTGTTGCCGAACCGCTTGAACGCGGCTTTGGCCTGACGCTTGGCAACGCGCTGCGCCGCGTATTGCTTTCGTCGCTTCAAGGTGCCGCCGTCACTTCGGTCAAAATCGAAAACGTGCTCCACGAATTTTCGAGCCTTGCCGGCGTACGTGAAGACGTAACCGATATCGTTTTGAACGTGAAGCAGATCGCGCTCCGTATGCAAGGCGAAGGCCCCAAGCGGCTTCAGCTTTCGGCGACCGGCCCTGCCGAAGTCACCGCAGGCATGATCGCAGTTTCGGGTGACATCGAAGTGATGAACCCCGATCTTGTGATCTGCCATCTTGATCAGGGTGCGACATTCAACATGGAACTGACAGCCGACGTCGGCAAAGGCTATGTGCCAAGCGCTGCCAACCGCCCGGCCGACGCACCGATTGGCCTTGTGCCCGTCGATGCGATCTATTCGCCGGTTCGTCAGGTTGCCTATAAGGTTGAGAATACCCGCGTTGGGCAAGAGCTTGACTATGACAAGCTAATCCTGACGATCGAAACCGATGGCACGGTAACGCCCGATGATGCGCTCGCTTATGCCGCGCGTATTCTTCAGGATCAGTTGCAGTTGTTCGTTCACTTCGATGAAGCAATGGCGCAATCGTCGCAGCTTATCGGGATGGCGGCACCTTCGAATGCAGAACCTGCTGGCGATTCAAACCACATCAACCGCTATCTTCTCAAGAAGGTTGATGAGCTTGAACTGTCGGTGCGCTCGGCCAATTGCCTCAAGAACGACAACATCATCTACATCGGTGATCTGGTTGGCAAAACCGAAGCCGAAATGCTCCGCACGCCAAACTTTGGCCGCAAGTCCTTGAACGAAATCAAGGAAGTGCTGTCGTCGATGGGTCTGCGTCTGGGCATGGACATCCCTGGATGGCCACCAGAAAATATCGAAGAAATGGCTAAAAAGCTTGAGCAAGAACTGCTCGGCTAACACACTTTACAGGGTTTTTGGCGGTGGCCCGTTTGCACCGCCTGCTACAGAGTACCTGATACGGCTCTATAACGAACAAAGGAAATCGCCATGCGCCATCGAAATGGTCATCGTAAACTTCAGCGTACGTCGTCGCATCGTACCGCACTGTTCCGCAACATGGCGGCAGCACTGATCAAGCATGAGCAGATCACGACCACGCTTGCCAAGGCGAAAGAACTTCGCCCTTACACCGAAAAGCTTGTCACGCTCGCCAAGAAGGGCGGTCTTTCCAACCGTCGTCTCGCGCACGCGCGGCTTCAGGATCATACGCAACTGATCAAATTGTTCGACACGCTTGCAGAGCGTTACAAGGCGCGCAACGGCGGATACATTCGCGTCGTCAAGGCTGGCATCCGCGCGTCGGATGCGGCATCGATGGCTGTCATCGAATTTGTTGACCGTGATGTTGATGCCAAGGGTAAGGACAGCGGCCCGGTCATTGGCGAAGGCGGCGAAGAGTAGGCGTCGCGCCGCCTAAGCGTTGCAGAGCAAAACAAACAGCCGGGGGTTCGCCTCCGGCTTTTTTGTCTAAAAGCTCCCGACGAGTGCGAGTACAACACCGACTGCGACGACCAACAGGCCAATGGCCTCATACCGCGCGACGGGCTCTTTGAGATAGAAGTGCCCGAATAAAAGCGTGAAGATCACCTCGACCTGCCCCACCGCGCGGACGAGTGCGACGGGCGCCGTCGCAAATCCGGTAAACCAGCACGCTGAGCCAAGTGCTGCAAGCACACCCACCTGCCCCGACACGCGCCATGTCTTGAAGATGAGTGCAATCTGCGCACGTTCGCGCAGCATCACATAGCCGCCCTGCATCAGCGTCTGGCACGCCTGCACTGCGACGAGGACGGTAAGCGCCGCTAATATCCGATCAGGCGTACCCACCGCGAATGTTGACGATTTGACGAAGATTGAAGTCAGCGCGAATAGAAACCCTGCGCCAAGTCCGCACAGCGCGGCGGGCTGAACAATGTCGGCAAACCGTAACCGCCTACCGCCCGATGAAATGACAACGACCCCAATAACGCCCACTGCAATGCCAATCCAACTGAGCGGACTCAATGTTTCTCCCAGAAGAAGCAGCGCGAGCAGAGCGCCCTGCACAGCCTCGGTCTTGGCATAGGCTGTCCCCACGACAAAGTTGCGATACCCGAACGCCATCAGCAGCAAATTGGTGCCGACAAGTTGCGCAAGGCCAGCGGCGACAGCATAGGGAAGATAGCTGACCCCCACGCCGGGAAGCGCATATCCGCGCACGATCATATATCCGGCGAGCAACAGACATCCGACCGGCAGCCCGTAAAGATAACGCACCAAGCCCGCCGCATTCAGCGATAAATCGCCACGCACCCGCTGCTGTACCGCCGTCCGCCATGATTGAAAGCAGCCAGCAAGCAAGGTGGCGGGAAGCCAGATCATCAAATGGGCCTGTGCTTGTTCATAAAAGTCGGATACGCTATGTTGCAACAGTTGCAACAATTTTGGAGCGCAGGCGATGGGCGTGATGTCGATTAGGGAGTTTAACGCGAATGTTTCGAAGGCCTTTGCCAAGGTTGAGGCTGGCGAGTTGATCGAGATTACCCGCAACGGAAAAGTGATAGCCGAAATACGACCCAAGCGACAAAACCGGATGGATGATCCAGAGTTTGTTGCCGCACGCGAACGGTTGCTTGCCGGGATGGCTAAGGGAATTGCTGACATAAACGGGCCGTTCACCTATGAAGAGCGCACCGAGCGTTGATCGCGTTTGACACAAATATCTTGGTTTATGTCGAAGATCAGGCGGATCAAAACGGCCGACGCGCGCACGCTTTTGAATTGGTACAACAACTCACCACTGGTGGTCATTGCATCCCCCTTCAGGTCTTTGCTGAATTTCTAAATGTATGCGCCAAAAAGAAATTTCTTCCCATTGAAGAAGCGGTGGATAAGATCACTGCTTATGCTGCGATCTTCGAAACGCCGAGCACAACTGCCGCTGATCTGATGGATGCCGCGCGTATTCAGAATCGCTG
>JAYVVW010000237.1:0-4046 GCA_043786595.1 Sphingomonadales bacterium
CCTTGGCTTTTACGTCAGCATCGGTCTCGTGATTGTCGCTGCGCCGTTCACTGTGGCCAACAATCACCATGCGCGCGCCGGCCTCTGCCAGCATCGCCACCGAAACGCATCCGGTATGCGCGCCCGACGCGGCAGCATGGCAATCCTGTGCGCCGATTATCAAGTCAGAGTGAAGCTCAGCCGCAGCGGCGATCAATGTCGCGGGGGGGCAGATCAATACATCGGCGTTTGATTGCGCTTTTGCAGCCAGCGCGATCGCATCAAGTTCGGCAAGATCAGCGAGCGATCCGTTCATTTTCCAATTGCCCGCGATGAGTTTGCGTAGAGACATATAAAATTCCCTGATCGGCCCCATCAAGGGGTGCATTTCCACAACAATTCAGATGGTGCATGTGTGCCGCTTCCATCTTGCGGTGTCAGGCCCTATGGCGTGGACGCTTCCAACCATCAAGCCGGATCCTTCCATGATTTCCTTTTTCCGCCGTATCCAATCAACATGGCTGGTATTGGGCCTGTTCGGGCTTATCCTGATTGCCTTTGTCATCACGGGCGTAAACTTGCCTGGCGGCGGCGGTATCGGTAGCCTTGCGCCGTCAGGTACCGAAGTGGCAAAGGTCGGGCGGACTTCTATCGAAACCAAGGACGTGCTGAGCCGGGTGCAAGCGCAGTTCGAAGCCGCAAAGCGCCAGCAACCCGACCTCGAAATGAAAGCTTTCGTAAACGGTGGCGGCGTTGAGCAAGTGATCGAACAAATGATCACTGCGCGGGCCTTTGGTGGATTTGGCCGCAACGAGGGCATGGGCGCGAGCAAGCGGCTCATCGACGGCGAAATCGCGTCGATACCGGCCTTTAATGGTCCAACCGGAGCGTTCGACCGCAATGTATTCTTGTCGATCCTGGATCAGCAGCGTCTTACCGAGGCTGGCGTTCGAGACGATATTGGCCGTGACAAGATGGCAACGATGATGGTGGTTCCGGCGGCCGCCGCAACCCGCGTGCCAATGGGTATCGCCACGCCGGTTGCTTCGCTGTTGCTTGAAACGCGGCGGGGGCAGGTAGTGATCGTTCCGAACAGCGCGGTTCCTTCAGGGTCAGCCCCGACCGACGCCGAACTGACTGCCTATTACAAAGCGAACATCGCCCGTTACACGACGCCCGAAACGCGAACGTTACGCTACGCCAGTTTTGATCGCGCACGGTTCGACACGCAGGCTGCACCGACCGATGCTGAAATTGCTGCCGCGTATAAAGCCAAGCAAGCGACTTACGCAGGAACAGAAACACGCGTGCTGACCCAAGCCATCCTCCCCGGTGAAGCCGCTGCGAAATCACTCGCTGGCAAAATCGCGAGCGGTACGGCGATGGTAGCCGCCGCGACGGCTGCAGGCGCTGAAGCAACCACATTGTCAGCTCAAAACAAAGCGGGTTATGCCGGCCTGAGTAGCGATGCGATCTCCACAGCAGCGTTTGGCGCAGCAGAAGGCGCGGTCATCGGCCCGCTCAAATCTGGTCTCGGCTGGCATGTCGTTCGCGTTGACAAGATCATTCGCACTTCAGGGAAGACGCTTGCTGATGTCCGGCCAGAACTTGTTACCGAGCTGACCAAAAGCAAGACCGATGGCCTGATCGCCGACTTCGTGACCAAAATCGAAGATGCGATCGACAATGGTTCTACGTTTGATGACGTTGTGAAGGCGGAAAATCTTGCTGGCGTCGTGACGCCTGGATTGAGCGCGAACGGTACAGCGTCAACTGATTCCGCGTTCAAGCTGCCGGTTGAATTTGCGCCGATCCTCCGCGACGCGTTTCAAGCCGAGCTTGATGATGATGCAAGCGTGATTGCTCTGCCACCGGGCAAAAGCTTCGTGCTTTATGATCTCGAACGGATCACGCCTGCAACGCCGCAACCATTGGCATCGGTGCGCACTGCGATGGTGCAATCCTTTGTCGCCGAACGTGCAAACCGGGCCGCTCGCGCCACCGCGACAACAATCGCGGCAAAGCTCAACAAAGGCATAAGTGTTGCCACAGCAATGGCACAGTCGGGCGTTGCACTTCCCGTACCCCGCCCGCTCGGCGCGCAGCGGCTTGAATTGTCACAGGCAAAAGGACCGATCCCGCCCGCGCTCCAATCGCTGTTTTCGATGAACCGCGGTCAGGCGCGGATCATCCAGACAAGCGACGGACTTGGCTGGTATGTTGTTGTGCTTCAAGCCATCATTCGCGGTGACATCAACGCCAACCCCGAACTTGCTTTGCAAACGCAGCAGCAAATGGCGCGGACAGTTGCCGACGAATATGTGATGCAATTTGGCCGCGCGATACAAAAAGATCTTTCGGTGCGCCGCAATTCAGCCGCGATTGCCCAGATCAAACGCGATCTGATTGGTGCTGCGGCGCGGTAAATCTGCATGACGGGGTTTGATCAAGCCGATGCGCTGGCGCAATCACTGCTTGAGGCTGGTAAACCCGCGCTCGTCTGGCGCAGCGAAATTGCCGATACAGAAACACCTGTTTCGGCTTTCCTGAAATTGCATCTTCCGGATCGCGGCGATTATCTGCTCGAATCGGTCGAAGGCGGCGCAGTGCGGGGGCGCTACAGCCTGATTGGTCTCGCGCCTGACCTCGTGTTTCGCGCGCACGGTGATGCGCCCGAAATCAATCGCAACTGGCTGGCCGATCGCGGCGCATTTACGCCACTAAGCGGCGGCACGCTTGGCGAGATGCGCGCGCTGGTTACGTCATGCCGGATCGACGTGCCCGACGGCCTGCCCGGCGTCTTGGCCTGCCTCGTCGGTTATTTCGCCTATGAAACCTACGGGCTCGTTGAAAAGTTACCGCGTCCACCGGCAAACCCGATTGGCCTGCCCGACATGCTGTTTGTGCGACCAACCATATTGCTGGTGTTCGACCGGCTCGCTGACCGGCTGTTCATCGCCTGTCCCGTCTGGCCAGGCGGTGATCCGGCGCAGAGCGTCGCCGCAGCGATTGAGCGAATTGAGTCCACATCGGCGCGGCTTGCTGCACCGTTGCCACGCGCGCTGCGTCACCGCGACCTGCCCGCTGCTGATCCCGTCCCCATCGTTCCAGCGGGTCGCTACGCCGCGATGGTCGAGCGGGCGCGTGATTATATCGCAGCGGGTGACATTTTTCAGGTCGTTCTGGCGCAGCGCTTCACCCTGCCCTTCACCTTGCCCGCGTTTGATCTCTACCGCGCGCTCCGCCGGATCAACCCGTCGCCGTTTCTGTACCACCTCGATATGCCCGGCTTCGCGCTCACCGGATCAAGCCCTGAAATCCTCGTCCGTGCGCGTGCTGGCGAAGTGACAATCCGACCAATTGCTGGAACACGCCCGCGCGGCGCAACGGCGACCGAGGATGCCGAGAACCGCAAATCGTTGCTCAGTGATCCCAAGGAACGCGCTGAACATCTCATGCTGCTCGATCTGGGCCGCAACGATCTTGGCCGCGTTGCTTCGGCGGGCAGTGTGACGGTAACCGACAGCTATACCGTCGAATTTTACAGCCATGTCATGCACATCGTTTCGAACGTCGTCGGGCAGCTTGCAAAGGGCAAAGACGCACTCGACGCACTGTTCGCAGGCTTTCCAGCGGGCACCGTCAGCGGCGCGCCAAAAGTACGCGCGTGCGAAATCATCGCCGAACTCGAAAGCGAAACACGCGGAGCTTACGCAGGCGGCGTCGGCTATTTCAGCCCCGACGGCAGCATGGATAGCTGCATTGTCCTGCGCACCGCCGTCATCAAAGACGGCGTGATGCACGTGCAGGCAGGCGCGGGCATTGTCGCTGATTCGATTCCCGAATATGAACAGCGCGAATGCGAGGCCAAGGCAGGTGCGTTGATTGCGGCGGCGCGTGAGGCGGTTCGGATTGCAGGCGAAAGCGGGTACGGCCAATGATCCTTGTCATCGACAATTACGACAGCTTCACCTGGAACCTCGTCCATTATCTGATGGAGCTTGGCGCTGAAGTCGAAGTCGTTCGCAACGACGCGATTGGCGTGGGTCAGGCGATGTCATCGGGGG
>JAYVVW010000238.1:0-1883 GCA_043786595.1 Sphingomonadales bacterium
GGCGAGGACGCGTTGATATTCTTCATCGGAAAAGCCGTGTTCGGCGACGATCTGGGGGGTGATTTCAGACATGGCGTTGCCTTTAGCGACACATTCCGCTTGCCGCTAGAGCCTCAGCCTTGCCAAAATTCACTGCACTCCCCACTAACAAGATATGACACAACAGCCCCCACTCAAAGCCGCGATCATTCCGGTCACTCCGCTTCAGCAGAATTGCACACTGATCTGGTGCACCAAAACAATGAAGGGCGCGTTCAGCGATCCTGGCGGCGACCTTGACCGATTGAAGGCGGCGGCAGAAAGCCAAGGCGTGACGATCGAAAAAATCCTGATCACGCACGGTCATCTTGATCACTGCGGTCAGGCTGGAATGCTCGCCAAGGAGTTGGGCGTGCCAATCGAAGGCCCGCACGAGGCCGACCGGTTCTGGATCGACAAGCTGGCTGAAGACGGCCAAAAATATGGTATGCACGCCGAAATATTTGAGCCTGACCGCTGGCTCGTCAACGGCGATAGCGTCACCGTCGGCGAACTGACGCTCGACGTTTACCACTGCCCGGGGCATACACCGGGCCATGTTGTTTTTCACCACGCGCCGTCAAAGCTTGCGATTGTCGGCGACGTACTATTTCAAGGGTCGATCGGTCGCACCGATTTCCCAATGGGCAACCATCAGGATCTGATTGACGCGATCACGACGCGACTGTGGCCGCTCGGCAGCGAAACCGCGTTCGTTCCCGGTCACGGGCCGATGTCGACATTTGGTCAGGAGCGGCGCAGCAACGCTTATGTGTCCGATGCTGCGCTTGCCTGATTTTCTGGCTTAGAGCGTGATGACTTTAGACTGTGCCACTTTCGTCGCCCCGTGCTTGACACGGGGTTAGGCTTTCCTACGTCGCCAAAACGGAAAAGAAGCCAAGCCCCGTGTCAAGCACGGGGCGACGATTCAATGTCTAGTTATCAAACTCTATTTCGCTGGAAATCTACCTACCGCTTGATAGTGGTGGCAGAGGCGCTGCTTCTTCGACGGGTGGTTGCTCAGGCTCCACATCAAAAGATCTCAGATTTTTGTAAGCCTTTTTTTGCCTTTCGATGCCGAGTTCATTAATTGCAATTGCGTCTGCACTCATCGTTTTTGCCAAATCTTCAAAGGTGATCGCTTCAGGCTTGGCAGTATGCGCGAAAACAATCGCTGCAATGCCGAGACCGAGGAGCGACACCATCGTGATGATCGTGCCGACCATGCGGCCCTTGTTATCGCTTTCCATGCCGATAGCATGCGCGATACGACCAATGATGAAGAGTACAGCAACCGCCCACAACCAGTTCGGGTGACCAACCGCCATTTCGATCAGCGCGATCAGGATCAGGATGAACGGGGTATATTCGACAAAATTGGAATGCGCGCGCATCCGGCGGATTACGGCGTCGTTGCCGCCATCGCCAATCGAGACTTTCTGACTCGTGCGCACTTGGCCGACGCGGATCGCTAGCCATAGATTGATGAGTGCCGCAGCGCCCGCTACGGTCAAACTTATCGGTAAAATCATGATCTTATTCCCCTCTTGTTGAGACAACCATGCTGCCACGGTGACGATAGACTTGCAACCTTGGCCAGAATCGGTATAGGCGCGCTCTCAAATATGATGTGTCTGGCCGCTACGGTCTGCGGCTAAAGCGGCTGCAGAACATTGCAACTGCCACGGTGCGTCATGATCCGTTCGCTAACAGACTAAGACAGGTGCCGAAATGGCCGTTCCAAAACGAAAAACTTCGCCTTCCAAGCGCAATATGCGCCGCAGCCACGATTCGCTCCCGATCGAAGCATTTCAGGAATGTTCGAACTGTGGCGAACTCAAGCGCCCACATAACATGTGCAGCGC
>JAYVVW010000239.1:0-5477 GCA_043786595.1 Sphingomonadales bacterium
GCGCTCGGCCCAGCGCACGAAGCGGTTGTAGAGCGTCTTCTTGGGGCCATAGACCGGCGGGCAATCGCCCCAGCGCCCGCCGCTTTGCAAGGCGTGGACGATTCCGGAAAGCACCCGCCGATCATCGACCCGCCGCTTGCCGCGCAAACCGGTTGGCAGCAGCGGCTCGATCCGCGACCACTGCTCATCCGAAAACCAAAAGAAACCAGCCATTGCCAACGCCTCCCTCACTGAGGCATTGAACCACACACCGGCGGCAATGGGAATCCGCTTATTGGGTCCGGACCCTAATGTTCAAGAGCGCTACGGTCAAAAACCGCAACCAAGATCGGACCTCGGATCAGCGAGTTACGGTGTCAGCAGCCCGTCCGACGTCCAAAACCAAAACAAAACAAAACAAAACAAAACAAAACTCAACACTCAAGCCATTGCTTCAACCGCAACCACTTCGATCGCGCGCTCTTTGCCTGCGAAATCGCAAAATTCGCCCGCAGCGGCACCCAGCATGGCGACCACTAGCGGCGCTGTGAAAGCGATCCGTCCGGTCGCCGGATCTGCTTCATCGCCGCCGACAATGCCAATTGTCTTGGTTTTTCCAGCCATCTGAAATGTGACGCGGCAGCCAAATGCGACTTCATCGCCCTTAGCAAGCGGGGCGAGTTGCGCGGTCGATCGCCGTGTACTCCAATATCGGTATTCGCGTTTTAATGCGAGGCGCTGTTCGTCGTCGGTTGCAATTGCGATCAGCGCGTCAATTGCGGCCAATCGCGCGGTGATCGCAGCTAAACCGTTTTGTGTCACCAGATTTGGACCCGGCGGAATCGGCAATTCAAATCGAGGTTCTTTATGTTCTTCATCGCTTTCGCGGCGAAATGCTACGCTCATCAACTCAGCCTTTCAGCAATTGTCCCACTTGCGCCTTTTCCGCTTCGGGCGATCGCAAATCTTCGCCGACCACCCTAGGAAAGTTTGCGAAAAACTGCCAGACCAAGCTTGACACTGAACAGGGATCAGACATGTTATTTTACGATGCTGCAATGCCAGCACCAAATCCACGTCGCGTGCGTATGTTCCTTGCCGAAAAAGGCATCAAAATCCCCGTCGCGCAGTTGGCGCTTGTCGCAGGCGAGCATAAAGCCGCATCCTTCCTTGAGATCAACGCGCTTGGCCAGGTGCCAGCACTCGTGCTTGATAACGGCGACGTGCTGACCGAGAGCGTCGCAATTTGCCGTTTCTTCGAAGAATTGAACCCCGAGCCACCGCTGTTCGGCAAGGGTGCAAAGGGCCGCGCCGATGTCGAGATGTGGACGCGCCGCGTCGAACTCCGGTTAATGGTACCGCTGAGCATGGTCTGGATGCACACTCACCCCTACACCGCGCGGGTCGTTGTCCCCCAGTTCACCGAATTCGGCGAGAGCAACCGGCCAAAGGTCATCGCCGCGCTGACCTATTTCGATCAGATTTTGGCCGATCGCGAATATCTCACGGGCGCTGAATTTTCGATTGCCGATATTGTGCTGTTGACGACGATCGATTTCGCAGCCTTCATTGGTATGGCGCTGCCTGCTGAGCTATCCCAACTCGCAGCGTGGCATGACCGTATTTCAAAACGACCAAGCGCTACTGCCTGAACTGTCGGCACGCAAAGCGCTTCATTGATCGAGCTTTATGTTAACAATCGGCGAAACAGGCCAGCAAACGAACCAACGGAGACGGGCGCGTGTCATGTGAATTGAGCGCTGTATGGCAGGCTGAGTGTCTTCTAGGTGAAGGGCCGCTGTGGGTGGTGAGCGAGCAAGCGCTGCGGTTTGTTGATATCAAACGCGGTCATCTTCACCGCTTCGTGCCTAAAACGGGCGCTTGCGAAACGATTGATGTCGGTGGCAAGCCCAGCTTCATCTTGTCCGCAAGCGACGGATCGTTTCTGGTCGCGTCCGAACATCGCATCTGGACACTCAACAATGATCGCCTTGATGCGTGCGTTGCCGTGATTGATCAACCGGCCCACAACCGCACCAACGACGGCACAGTCGACACGCGCGGCCGTCTGTGGTTCGGGACGATGGACGATGACGAACGCCAGCCCAGCGGCGCTATTTACTGCCTTGATAGCAATCGACTGCACCGCGTTGGCGGCGAAGCGATTGTGACCAACGGCCCGGCGGTCAGCGCCGACGCGCAGACGCTATACCATGTCGATTCGGGTAATCGCACGATCTGGCGATCAATGATTGGTGATGGCCCGGCGCTGTCTCATTCAACCATACTCGTTCAACTGGGCAAGTCCGACGGCTACCCCGATGGCATCATCCTCGATAGCGAGGGCTGCTTATGGGTTGCGCTGTGGGACGGATGGGGCGTGCGGAGATATGCTCCAGACGGTCGGTTAATGGCGCACCTGCCGCTGCCCTGCGCGCGCGCGACGAAGGTGGCGTTTGGTGGTGGTGATCTCCGCACTTTGTTCGTAACGACCGCCCGGATTGGCCTGACTGCCGACGAACTCGCCGCGCAGCCGCTTGCGGGGAGCCTGTTCGCAATCAACACAGACGTTGCAGGATTGCCCATGTCGGCATTCCACATTGTCAGCTGAATCTGCGAAAATATGGTGAGCCCTGCTGGATTCGAACCAGCGACCTACTGATTAAAAGTCAGTTGCTCTACCAACTGAGCTAAGGGCCCCAATACGCAGAAATGCACGGGAGCCTCCCCCTAGGGACAGCGGCGTTTGCGGTCAAGACGAACGCGCATCTGGCGGAGCGATAATTGTGAAATCGGATCGCGCCAGCGTGCCGCGACCGCATTTGCCGGTCCGACGACAAAGCCGCGTTCGCGAAATGCGGGATGCGGAATTGTCAGCACCGCATCAGACCAGAAGCCGCCCGACCATAATATGATGTCGAGATCAATGATCCGCGCGCGCCACCGCTGGCCCTTCGCTTTGCGGCCGAATTCAGCTTCGATAACCTTGAGTTGCGATAGCAGCGCGCGCGGTGCCGTCGCCGTCTCGATCAGAACAGCGGCATTGGAGAAATCGCGCTGTGCGGGGCCGATTGGCCGTGATTTGATGATCGTCGACGCTGCCAGAACGACGGCATTGCCGTGCGCGAGCCGCGCAACCGCGCGTGCGATAATATCCGCTGGTCTGCCGTAGCGCGGGTGGCGCTGGTTTGATCCCAGCGCGATGACATAGCTTGTGCGCATTGACCGCGACACCTATGCGCCTTGGATGACATTTGAAAGCCCCCTGCCTGCTTCCGAGCCGCCCCGCGATTGTCCGCGCTGTCCGCGACTCGCTGCGTTTCGAAACGAGCTCCGCGAAGAATTTCCACCGTGGTGGAACGCGCCCGTGCCAAGCTTTGGTGATCCAGACGCGTGGCTGGCAATCGTCGGCCTCGCGCCTGGCAAACACGGCGCCAACCGCACCGGCCGGCCGTTCACCGGGGATTTTGCGGGTGAGCTACTCTACCAAACGCTTGCCAAGTTCAGCCTCAGCGAAGGTACTTACGCGCGCGTGGCAAACGACGACCTGGTCCTCAAAGGCGCAGTGATCATCAATTCGGTGCGTTGTCTACCGCCTGAAAATAAGCCAACACCCGAAGAAATTCGCTCCTGTCGACCTTTCCTTGAACGTGCGTTGGCGTCCTTGCCCAATGTCAGGATCGTTATCGCGCTGGGTGCCATCGCGCATCAGTCGGCAGTCAAGGTGATGGGCGGGAAACTACCCAAGGCGCGCTTTGGTCACCTTGCCGAACATATCATGCCCGATGGCCGCGTGCTGATCGATAGTTACCACTGCTCGCGCTACAATCAGAATACCGGGCGATTAAACGCCGAAATGTTCGAAGCGGTGTTCGCACGCGCGACGGCGATCAACGCACGCAGCTAAATATCCTGCGCAAGCCGCGCGTAAAGATCAGGGCGGCGATCGCGGAAGAAACCGAACGTGGCGCGGTGCTTGCGAATGCGCGCAAGATCAAACGCGCCAACAAGCACCCCGGTTTCTCCGTGGCCAAATTGGGCAACAAGGTCGCCGCGTTCGTCGGTGATGAAACTATGACCATAGAAAGTCATCGCGCCTTCGCGGCCAATCCGGTTCGCCGCAATCACCGGCACGACGTTTGAGACCGCATGGCCAATCATCGCGCGGCGCCATAGCCGGCTGGTATCAAGTTCTTCGGCGGCAGGCTCATCACCAATTGCGGTGGGGAACATCAACAGGTCAGCCCCCATCAGCATCATCGCACGCGCGGTTTCAGGATACCATTGATCCCAGCAGATGCCCACGCCAATCCGGCCGTGGCGCGTATCCCAAACCTTGAAACCCGTATTGCCCGGGCGGAAGTAGAATTTCTCGGTATAACCGGGACCATCGGGAATATGGCTTTTGCGGTAAACGCCCATCACATTACCACGGTCGTCGATCATCGCCAGACTGTTGTAATGATGCGGGCCATCAGCCTCAAAGAAACTACACGCGATGTAAACGTGCAATTCTTCCGCAAGCGCGCGCATCGCCTTTACCGCAGGGTGCGTTTCGACGGGCTGCGCGCGGGCAAACCAGGCTTCATCCTGCGTCTGGCAAAAATAGGGCGATTCAAACAGTTCGGGCGGGAGGATAATCTGCGCCCCCTGCGCCGCTGCATCGCGAACCAGCACCTCAACGCCTGCAATGTTGGTCTGGATATCCCCGCCAAGCGGAAGTTGTAGCGCGGCGACTCTGATCATTGCGCGGCCATATCGCGTCAAGCCTTGGCGTAGCAACAAAAAAGGCAGGTTGACGCCCATCCGACACAGATGGTGTCACCCAAACCGACCGGCGCGGCTCAGCATCTTGATGCCGACGCCAATGTGGGACGAAGTTTACTAGGCCGTAGACTCATAAGCGCGCAGCCACAAACGGATTGAGGCGAGTTTGACCATTGCGAGGAAGTTATCGGCTCGCTTGTCATACCTTGTTGCGACGCGGCGGAAATGCTTGAGTCTACTGAAGAATCGTTCGACTTGGTTGCGCTCCCTGTAGAGGCTCTTGCTGAAGCAGGGCTTCCATTTGCGGTTTGATTTGGCGGGGATGTTGGGCACTGCGCCTTGGTCTTCGATCAAGGTGCGAAGGCCATTGGCGTCGTAAGCCTTATCGCCGAGAATGATCGCGCGGGGTTGAAGGCAGTCGAGCAGGCCGTATGCTGCGGATGCATCATGCGCTTGCCCCGCCGTCAAACTGAGGCGGATGGGCAAACCCGTTCGTTCGACAAGGGCGTGGATTTTGGTCGTCAGGCCGCCTCGTGAGCGACCGAGACAATAATTGGGACTGTCAGTAATTTCGTGTGTGTGCGGGCATAATGAGTAAAAAGGAGACTCACTATGTCACGACGCAAAGAACCAGAGGTGGCTCGGCTTGTCTGCACAGCCTCGCGCGATTTTTAAGTGGATTGCGCATCGCTGTTACGCTGCTGCGAGAAGCGGCTGGGGGTTGTATAGCT
>JAYVVW010000240.1:0-3043 GCA_043786595.1 Sphingomonadales bacterium
CGGCCTGATGGTTGCGCACGCCGTTCCAATGCGTCTGGCCATCGCTGACGAGATCGTCCCAGCTATATTTGAACGGTTCGGACTTCATCAACCAATGCGCCAAATTCACACTCCCAAAACATGTGGCGCATTGCGCGCGACGAACAGCCGGCCGTGCTCGGTGACAAAGATGATGATCAGTGCAGCCGCGCCGCAGCCAAAATAGCCAAGGTACAGCGGAACCGTCGTCCCGTTGAATGTCTGGCCGAGCAATGTGCCAACGACCGCGCCGACAATGTTGGCAAGCGAACCCTGAAGCGAGCTTGCGACGCCCGCGACGCCGCCCATATTTTCCATCGCCATCGCACTGAAGTTCCCTGCCACAAGAGAAAAGCCCATCATCATAATCGCTTGCAGCGTGATGAAGGTTACCAGCGTTTCATAGCCGGAAATCGCGACGACGACATGCACGCCTGCCATGAAGGTGAAGAATATCAGCGCAGAATGGCCAATCAGCCGCATTCCGTAACGCTTGACGATCGTCGCATTGAGCAGTGACGCGGTCGCCATCGCTGCGGCCATGATCGCAAAGCCCGTCGGCAGAAAATCGGCACGCTTGAACACATGGTCAAAAATCTGCTGCACCGATAGAAGGAAGCTGAACAGACCGCAAGAAATCGCCGCCATCGCCAGACTGTATCCAAGTGACAGCCGGTCAAAAATCACCGTCCGTGCGCTCGCGCGGATATTGGCGATGCTGATTGGCGTGCGGTTCTGCGGCATAAGTGTTTCGGGCAGCCGGAATAAAACCCATCCCCAGATCAGCACCGCAATGATTGCAAGCACGCCGAAAATCCAACGCCACGGCCCAAACGTCAAAACAATTTGCCCCATTAAAGGCGCAAGGATCGGCGCAGCCATGAAGATCATGCTCGCCAGACTCATAATCTGTGCCATCGCGCGCCCTTCATACCGGTCACGAACGATCGAAGTCACAACCACGCGCGCGCCCGCACATGCAATGCCCTGCGTGAAGCGCGCAACAAGCAGCAATTCATAGCTCTGTGCAAGCGACGCGAGGAGGCTCGTGACTGCGAATGCAATCAGCGCCGATAAGATAATGCCGCGCCGCCCGTAGCGATCCGAGAACGTCCCGACGAAAAGCTGCGCGACACCAAAACCAAGCAGGAAGATCGACACGACCAGTTGCCGATCATTCTCATTGCTCACGCCCAAAGAATTGCCAATCGCTGGAAGCGCAGGCAGCATCGAATCGATCGCAAACGCCACGATCATCATGACCGAAGCGATCAGGATAACGAATTCATTGCGGCTGGGGTTGGCGGGTTTGACTGAGGGCATCGTCGATCCTTATGTTGCACTGCGGAAAAAGGCAAAGCTTTGATCGTTTCGCATACTTGCCAAACGCCATTCGCTGACCCAAGACGGCAAAAATGGAGGATTATTCGTGAAAGCAATCCAACTCGACCGTCCGGCATCACTCGACAATCTGAAGCTTGTCGAGGTCAGCGATCCGTCCGCCCCGGCGCGCGGAGAAATCGCGGTTCGCATCCGCGCTTCGTCGCTCAATTTTCACGATTATGCTGTCGTCACCGGAATGCTGCCTGCCGCCGACAAGCGCATTCCGATGTCAGACGGCGGCGGCGAAGTCACCGCAGTTGGCGAAGGTGTCACCGAATTTGTGGTTGGCGACGCGGTCGTCTCAATTTTCTTCCCCGAATGGCTTGACGGCGCGCCGCCATCAACAGGTTTCACCCAAGTGCCCGGTGACGGTATCGATGGCTATGCGCGCGAACAGGTGGTGACGCCCGCGCACTGGTTCACGCACGCCCCCAAGGGCTACAGCCACGCCGAAGCGGCAACGCTGACCTGTGCTGGCCTCACTGCTTGGCGCGCGCTTGTGCCCGACGGTGGATTGAAGGCGGGGAGTATTGTTCTGGTTCAGGGCACTGGCGGCGTATCGATATTCGCACTACAATTTGCCAAAGCGATGGGTGCCACGGTGATCGCGACATCGTCGTCAGAGGCCAAGCTTGAACGATTGCAATCACTCGGCGCTGATCACCTCATCAACTATAAGGAAACGCCAGCGTGGGGAGCTGCGGCGCTTGGCCTGACAAATGGCAAAGGCGTTGACCACGTCATTGAAATCGGCGGCGCGGGTACGCTTGACCAGTCGATGATCGCGACACGATTTGGCGGTCATATCGCGATGATTGGTGTCCTCGCCGGGTTTGCTGGCCCCGTTACAACCGCCATTTTGATGAGCCGCCAACTCCGCGTCCAAGGCCTTACCGTGGGCAGTCGCGCGCAGCAGCTTGACATGATCGCCGCGATTAACGCGACGGGCATCAAGCCGGTACTCGACCAGCATTTCGCATTATCCGAACTCGCAGCGGCATTTCGCCATCAAGAAAGCAGTAAACATTTTGGCAAAATCATCGTCGACATTTGAACGGCGAACGCACGCTGTCTCTAAAACCCGTCGGGCATGCTGATGGGGCCGATCATTTCACGGTAGCGCGCAATTGCATAACGGTCAGTCATTCCCGCAATGAAGTCAGCGATGTGCCGCGCGCGCTGTGGCTCCGCATGCGGCAGATTGGCGCGCCATTCAGCAGGAAGTGCTGTAGGGTCGGTGTGATAGCGTTCAAACAGCGCATCGACAACGCGCCGCGCCGACGATGCTACTTCAAGCTGGAGCGGATGGTGATAAAGAATGGCGTACAAATATGCTTTGAGCGCGGCTTCATCGTCTGTCATTCCGGGTGAGAAACCAACGAGATTTTTGTTCGCCATGCGAACATCCGACACACTGATAATAGCTGCGTCGGCCAGATTTGCGCGCGTCGTTTTGATCACATCGTTGACCATCATGCCGATTTGCCGACGGATCAGTTCAGACCGGAGCCGTAGCGGATCAACATCGGGATAGCGCTGCCTAACCGACGCCCACCCGCGCGCGACGATCGGCACCGTCAACAGCATTTCAAAATCAAGCAACCCTGCGCGCAGCCCATCGTCAATGTCGTGGTTGTCATAG
>JAYVVW010000241.1:0-5738 GCA_043786595.1 Sphingomonadales bacterium
CACCCGCTACGACAAGACTATCCTGTCATTCGAAAGCTTCCTCAACCTCGCCGCTGCAAGACTATGGTTGAAATCCTTTGTCAACACGGCCTAGCCTCCAGCAAAGCCTAATGCCAAAGGCGCGACCTGGTGCCAGCCTTCCCAGATCATCTTGAGTGCGACGTAGAGGATCACAGCCAGCCCAAACCATGCGATCCAGCGGTAACGTTCGATATATTTGGCAATGATGTTGGCAGCGATACCCATCAGCGCGACGGCAAAGATCAGACCGACGACCATGATTCCGGGATGATCTTTGGCAGCGCCCGCGACACCCAGCACATTATCGAGGCTCATCGAAACATCGGCGACCGCTACCGCCCAAGCCGCCGCAGCGAAGCTTTTTGAAGCGCGAATACCCGTATTTTCGTCGCCTACAATTTCAGGAGATCCCGGCGATTCGGTTGCTTCAGAACGCGTGATATCGCGGTACATTTTCCAGCCGACCCAAAGCAGAAGAAATCCACCCGCAAGCACGAGTCCGGTGACGCTCAGCATCCAAGTCACCATCAGCGCAAAGATCACGCGCAGCACAAGCGCTGCAATCACACCGATCAGGATGACTTTTTTGCGTTGTTCAGCAGGCAGGCCCGCCGCCAGCGCGCCGACGACGATAGCATTGTCTCCTGCCAGAACGAGATCGAGCAACAATACCTGCATGAACACTGCGAATGCGCCCGGCTCAGTAATGTTGGCGAAATCCGAGACGATATGCCCCCAGATTTCGGCGGGGCCGCCCAGCGACGTCGCAGCAGCGGCAGCAACGGCAGGAAAAAGAGACAAAAATTCTAACACGATCAACACCAGCAACGCTTATTGGTTCATCGAATCGAAGAAGTCTTCGTTGGTCTTGCTGTCCTTCATCTTGTCGAGCAGGAATTCCATCGCGTCGATCGTGCCCATCTGCATCAGGATGCGGCGGAGCACCCACATTTTGGAAAGCTTGCCCTTTTCAACAAGTAATTCTTCCTTGCGCGTTCCCGATTTGCCGACATCGAGCGCGGGGAAAATGCGCTTGTCTGCAACCTTGCGGTCAAGCACGATTTCAGAATTTCCCGTGCCTTTGAATTCTTCAAAGATCACTTCATCCATCCGGCTGCCGGTATCGATCAGCGCGGTTGCGATGATTGACAGCGATCCGCCTTCTTCGATGTTTCGCGCCGCACCAAAGAAGCGTTTGGGGCGTTGCAGCGCGTTGGCGTCGACGCCGCCGGTCAGCACCTTGCCCGATGACGGAACCACGGTGTTGTAAGCTCGGCCAAGCCGCGTGATTGAATCGAGCAGGATGACAACATCCTTTTTATGCTCGACGAGGCGTTTTGCCTTTTCTATCACCATTTCAGCAACTTGGACGTGACGCTGTGCTGGTTCATCGAAGGTTGAAGAGACAACTTCACCTTTCACGCTGCGCTGCATGTCGGTGACTTCTTCGGGACGCTCGTCAACGAGCAGCACGATTAAAAACACTTCGGGATGATTGTCGGTAATCGCTTTGGCAATATTCTGGAGCAACACCGTTTTGCCCGTGCGCGGCGGCGCGACGATCAGCGCGCGCTGGCCTTTGCCCTGCGGAGAGATAATATCGATCACCCGCGCCGATTTGTCTTTGACCGTAGGATCGAGCGAATCGAGCGTAAGCTTCTCATCGGGGTAAAGCGGCGTCAGATTGTCGAAATTGACGCGGTGGCGGACAACATCGGGATCGTCGAAGTTGATCGCGGTGACTTTGTTGAGCGCAAAATAACGTTCGCCGTCCTTGGGTCCGCGTATTTCGCCTTCAACGGTGTCACCCGTGCGCAGGCCGTGCTTGCGCACTTGATTGGGTGACACGTAAATATCATCGGGGCCAGCAAGGTAATTGGCCTCAGGTGAGCGGAGGAAACCGAAGCCATCCTGCAACACTTCGATCGTGCCAAGCCCCATGATCTGGGTGCCGTTTTCGGCCTCGACTTTGAGGATCGCGAACATGATGTCCTGCTTGCGGAGCGTTGATGCGCCTTCAACGCCAAGCGCTTCTGCCATTTCGACCAGTTCGGCCGGGGTTTTCTTTTTCAAATCTTTTAAGTGCATGTGATGTCCAACAACTTGGGTCGTAAGGGAGGCCGCGAACAGCGAAAATCGGATTGGCTGGTACTGGATTGCACGAATGGCAAGCGGATTGGAAATGCGGTAAACTCGCGTCCTCACATAGTCAAGCGCCGCTCAAAAGGGTTTGACGATCACCAATATTACGATGATCGCCGCAGCAAGCCCCGGGATTTCATTGAGAAGCCGTAGCGTTCGTCCGCTTGCACTGCGCGTTCCGCTGGCCAGTTTGCGCGCATAGCTTAGCATCCAGCCGTGGTAGAAGCTGAGCGCAAACACAATTACCAGCTTGGCCCAGAGCCAGTGTGCGCCGCCAGCAGCGGTTATATAAATGAGCGACAAACCGAACGCCCAAGTGATCAGCATCGCGGGCGTCAGGATGATCCTGATCAACCTGGTTTCACGCTCAATCCATATTTTGTCTTCAGCCGACCCCGGCGCAGATTCCTGATGATAAACGAAAAAGCGCGGCAACATGAACAATCCTGCCATCCAGAAAATGACAAAAATGACATGCGCTGCTTTGATCCAGAGATAGGCTGTAGACAGCATCGATTCTCCTAACCACGAACCTGTTTGATCAGCGCTTCGACATGCGCAATCGGGGTATCAGGCAAAATTCCGTGGCCCAGATTAAAGACATGCGGGCGATCGGCAAATGCCGCCAAAATCCTCGCCGCCGCGTCGAACAAAGTCTGCCCGCCTGCGATCAGCGCAAGCGGATCAAGATTACCTTGCACGGGAAGTCCTGCGGGTAGCGAACGCGCCGCCCATAATGGATCGACCGTCTCGTCAATTCCAATCGCCGAGACGCCGGTTTGCTCAGCATATGCGATGAGTTTGCCGCCAGCCCCTTTGGGAAAACCGATGATCGGCGTAGCGGGATGCGTTGCGCGGATACTCGCGACGATCCGCGCGGTCGGCGCGATGACCCACTGCTCGAATTGCGCGGGCGAAAGACTGCCTGACCAACTGTCGAACAACTGAACCGCGTCGGCGCCCGCGTCAATCTGGCCGCGCAGGTAAATGACGGTCAGATCGGCAATCGCATCAATGATCGCTGCAAAGCGTTTCGGGTCGCGGTAGGCATAGCGACGTGCCTCGGCTTGCTCCTTGCTGCCCTGTCCTGCGATCATATACGTCGCCACCGTCCAAGGGCTTCCTGCGAAGCCAAGGAGCGTCGTCGTTGGCGCTAGGCTACCTGATACCCTGCGAACGGTTTCATATATCGTGGTGAGCCTCTCAGGTGCCCTCCTGAGTGTCTCCAGATCATGGTCGACAAGTTTGGGTGCTAGGCGGGGTCCTTCACCCTCAGCAAACCATAAATCCTGCCCGAGTGCGTGGGGAATGATCAAAATGTCAGAAAACAAAATCGCTCCGTCAAAACCAAACCGCCGGATGGGTTGCAGGGTGACTTCAGCCGCATTTTGCGGATCGTTGACGAGTTCAAGAAAACCACCCTTTTGCGACCGCAGTGCGCGGTATTCGGGCAGATAGCGGCCCGCCTGACGCATCAGCCACAAGGGCGGTCGGTCTAATTGCTGACCGTTGAGCACTTGAAGCAATGGTTTTACCGGATTTGAAACGTCGGCCATCTTTATCAATACAATCTTATTTATAAATAGGTTGATGAGGATAGTAGGGGCGCTCGAACCGCTGTTTATGGATGATGCCATGATTTGCCAACAGCTTGTGCTTTCAAAACATGCTTAGGTGGTGCGATTCGGCGTGGTTTTCCTCCTTTTCCACAGCGCGGGACAAAAAGGGTCGATCATGAACGCATCTGTGGATGGAATTGACGTCAGTGTTGATAAAAGCAGGGCTTGGATTGATACGCGCTTTTCCGCTAGGCCTTTCCATAGACTTATCCCCAGCCTGAAAGCATCATGCACCGCCTGCACCTCCATCTTGTATCCGATTCAACGGGTGAAACGCTTGAGACAATGGCAAAGGCTGCGCTTGCTCAATTTGACGGCGTCGAAATCGTCAAGCATTTCTGGCCGCTGGTACGGTCTGAAGGCCATCTTGAGCGCATTTTCGTTGATATGGTTACCAATCCGGGCTTGATCTTGTTCACGCTTGTCAATCCTGACACGCGGCGTGTGCTTGAAACCAAATGCCTTGCCGCTGGATTTCCTGCAATCGCGCCGCTTGATCCGGTTACCCACGCGTTATCCGAAATGCTCGGGCAGACCGCAAAGGCACGTCCGGGCGGTCAGCATGCGCTTGACGCCGCTTATTTTGCGCGCGTTGAAGCGATCCAGTTTACCATCGCGCATGATGACGGTCTCAATTGGGAGAATTGGGAGCAAGCCGATATCGTTTTGGCAGGCGTTTCGCGGACTTCGAAAACACCAACATCAATTTATCTCGCGAACCGCGGCTATAAAACTGCGAATATTCCATTGGTGATCGAATCGCCGCCGCCGCCCGCACTTTACACGCTCAAAAATCCGCTCGTCGTCGGACTTGTGACAAGTCCCGAACGATTGATCCAGGTGCGTCGCAACCGCCTGCTGTCGCTCAATCAGGCACCTGAAACCGATTATGTTGATCAAAGCGCTGTCGCGCGCGAAGTTGCGTTCGCACGCCGTATTTTCAGCGACAATGGCTGGCCGGTGATTGATATGACGCGCCGGTCAATCGAAGAAGCAGCGGCGGCGATCGTCAATCTCGTCAATGACCGACAGAGCGCGCAGCCCGCATGACGGTGATATTGGCATCACAAAGTGCGGCACGGCGCGCGCTGCTGCAATCGGCGGGTGTGAAGTTTGAAACGCGGTCGCCGATGGTTGATGAAGACGCGGCCAGACAGGCACTGCGCGCGCAAGGCAACTCGGCGCGCGATCTTGCCGATGCGCTTGCCGAACTCAAAGCGATCAAGATTTCAAAACGATCGCCCGCTGATCTGGTGATTGGCTGTGATCAGACGCTCTCACTTGATGATGGCTCAATGATCGATAAGGCAGCTACGCGTGATCAGTTGCGCGATCAATTGTTGCGCATGTCGGGGCGGACGCATGATTTGTGGAGCGCGGTCGTTGTTGCTGAAAACGGAACGCCGGTCTGGCGTAATATCATACGCTGCCGGATGGGCATGCGTTCGCTGTCGCCGCAATTTATCGATCACTATCTCGAAAGCGAAGGCGATGCATTGCTTCACTGTGTTGGCGGTTACCGTTTTGAAGGCTTGGGTATCCAGCTTTTCAACGCAGTCGATGGCAGTCATGACGCCATTTTGGGACTGCCGCTGTTGCCGCTGCTTGAAATGCTGCGGCTGCGCGCGATCATCATGACATGAGCGCCGACGTGCAACCCGTGATCGCAGGGCTGATCGGCTGGCCGGTGCATCAGTCCAAATCGCCGATCATTCATCAACACTGGCTGAACTGTCTTCGAATTGACGGCGGCTATATTCGTTTTCCGGTCAAACCGGGCGGCGCGGCTGCCGCGCTGCGGGCGATGGCGCCGCTCGGGCTCGTCGGGCTGCAAGCAACGATGCCGCACAAGCACGACTGTTTTGCGGCGATCGATGTGCTGAGCGATGTCGCGCGCATGCTTGGCGTTGTCAACACCGTCACGCTGCAAGCCGATGGCCGCCTGTACGGCCACAA
>JAYVVW010000242.1:0-8218 GCA_043786595.1 Sphingomonadales bacterium
TGAAACGCCTGAGCCGCGCGATGTGAAGGGCGCTGAAGACAAGGAAGAAAAGAAACCAGAACCCGGCAAGGGCAAGCAGGAATCGGCGCTCAAGCAATTTTGCGTCGATCTCAATGAAAAGGCACGCAACGGCAAGGTTGATCCGCTTATTGGGCGCGGCCCCGAAGTCGACCGTACCGTGCAAATCCTGTGCCGCCGTTCGAAAAACAATCCGCTTTACGTCGGCGAACCCGGCGTTGGTAAAACCGCGATTGCCGAAGGGCTGGCGCGCAAGATCAACGAGCGCGACGTACCTGAAGTGCTGTATCCGGCGGTGATTTATTCGCTCGACATGGGCGCATTGCTCGCGGGTACGCGCTACCGCGGCGATTTCGAAGAGCGGCTCAAGGCGGTAGTCAACGAGCTTGAAAAGCTGCCTCACGCAATTCTGTTCATTGATGAAATTCACACGGTGATCGGTGCGGGCGCGACAAGCGGCGGTGCGATGGATGCGTCTAACTTGCTCAAACCTGCGCTTTCGGGCGGCACGATCCGCTGCATCGGTTCGACAACCTACAAGGAATTCCGCAATCATTTCGAAAAGGATCGCGCATTGCTGCGCCGGTTCCAGAAGATCGACGTCAACGAGCCGACGATTGAAGACACAATCAAAATCCTTGCCGGGCTTCGCAGCGCGTTTGAGGATCATCACAAGGTCAAATATACGCCCGACGCGATCAAATCGGCGGTTGAGCTTTCGGCGCGTTACATCAACGATCGCAAACTGCCCGACAAAGCGATTGACGTGATCGACGAAGTCGGCGCGATGCAGATGCTCGTCGTGCCTGCCAAGCGTAAAAAGATCATCACGCCAAAGGAAATCGAAGCGGTGATCGCCACAATGGCGCGCATTCCGGCCAAGTCGGTGTCAACCGATGACAAGGCGTCGCTCGCCTCGCTTGAGGGCGATCTGAAACGCGTTGTGTTTGGCCAGAACGGCGCGATCGAGAAACTGGCAAGCGCGATCAAGCTCAGCCGAGCCGGTCTGCGTGATCCTGAAAAGCCGATTGGTTCGTATCTGTTCACTGGCCCCACCGGCGTCGGCAAAACCGAAGTCGCGCGGCAGTTGGCGAGCATCCTTGGTATTCCGCTCCAGCGGTTTGACATGAGCGAATATATGGAGCGGCACAGCGTTTCACGGCTGATCGGTGCGCCGCCGGGCTATGTCGGCTATGATCAGGGCGGCCTCCTCACCGATGCGGTAGACCAGCAACCGCATAGTGTGCTGCTGCTCGACGAGATCGAAAAGGCGCATCCTGATCTGTTCAACATATTGTTGCAGGTGATGGACAATGGCCGCCTGACCGATCACCACGGCAAGACGGTTGATTTCCGGAATATTATATTGATCATGACGACGAACGCGGGTGCCAGCGACATGGCGCGCGAAACGATCGGCTTTGGCCAGCTCACGCGCGAAGGCGAAGACGGCGAAGCGGTCAAGAAAATGTTTACGCCCGAGTTTCGCAACCGTCTCGATGCGGTCGTGCCGTTTGCGTATCTCCCGCCCGAAGTCGTCGCACGCGTGGTTGACAAGTTTATCCTCGAACTCGAACTTCAGCTTGCCGACCGCGATGTCCACATCAAACTCGATGACGATGCCAAGGCATGGCTGACCGCGCGCGGCTATGACAAGATGTACGGCGCGCGCCCGATGAGCCGCCTGATCCAAGAAAAGATCAAGCAGCCGCTCGCCGAAGAATTGCTGTTCGGCAAACTCGTCCACGGCGGCGAGGTGAGCGTGCATCTCAAAGACGATGCGATGGCGTTTGAAATCGTCGCCGCCGCGCCCAAGAAGGGCCGCAAAGGCGGGAAGGCGAAGGTGAAGGCGGGGGCTTGAGGGGTATGGCGTTTGAATTTGACCCCGAAAAAGACATCATTAATGTCGGCAAGCATAGCTACTCGTTAAGCGGTGCCCCCGCTGTCTTTGACGGGCCATAAATTGAAGAGGAAGATGCTCGGTTTGATTATGAGGAAACTCGTTTCGTTGCCATCGGCCCCATCGCCGCTTTGTCTGACCGCTTGTTTGTGGTAATCTACACATGGCGAGGTGCAAACCGTCGGTTGATCAGGTTCAGGAAAGCCAATGACAAAGAAATTCGAAAATACCGTGATAGTCACGCCTGAAAGCCTAAAGGCGGCGATTGCCGCGATGAGTACGCCAGAAGCTTTGGCGCGCTATGATGCCATGACCGATGAGGATATCGCGGCCCAAATCGCGAGCAACCCCGACGCCGCCCCCGAACTCGACGACGCGTGGTTTGAGCGCGCGCGATTGGTTACACCGCTTAAAGGGCGGCGGGCGGCTTGATGCATTGCAATAAACAACGTTGTTCGTTTCAATAATGATACCGGCACTGCGCAATCTCAAGCCGCTGCTCATCACTTTTCCCGATCACGCGGTAGACCAGACGGTGTTCGCCACTGATCCGCCTCGACCACCAGCCTGACCAATTGTCTCGCAAAGGTTCAGGTTTGCCAGTGCCTTTGAAGGGGTTGCGGGTGCATTCGTTGATCAAACCGACAAGTTTGGCTGCGGCCTTAGGCTCTTTGCTTTGCAAGTGGAGAAAATCGTCCCACGCGTCCTGATCGAAAGCGATTTTCACAGATCAGCCAGTGTCTTTTCAACTCCTTCGCCCGCCTCGAAACGCGCAATCGACGCATCAAGCCTAGCCGCATTTGCCGGACTTGATTTGAGATACAGCGTTTCCATGATGCTGTCATAATCAGCCTGCGCCAGCAGCACCGCAGGCTCATGCCCCTGCCGCGTGACGAGGATCGGGACGCGATCATTGTTCGCCCGGTCCATCCAATGCGCAAGTTTGTTGCGCAATTCAGTGAAGTTAACATGGATCATATGTACAGAATACTGTTCATATTATGGAGTGTCAACGATTGTGCATTCTATTTCGGCTGCGCAATGATCCGCTCACCCGTCCCCCAGATCAGCCACACGATTGCGCCCACGACATTGATGCCCGCCGCGACGACAAAGGTCGCGGTGTAGCTTCCGGTCATATCGAGCAGCAATCCCGTTGCGGCGACGCCGATGATGCCGGGAAGGGTGCCAGCGGTGTTGCTGATGCTCCACAGCACGTCGGCATGTTCGGGTGCAATGTCGAGGTGGTTGGTGGCAAAGCCTGCCCAGCAGAGCGCGCCTGCGCCCATCGCGGCGCAGATTGTGATCAGTGCTCCCGTTGGCGTTGTCGCCTGTGACGCGAGTAACAGAAACACCGCGCCGCCGATCAGCCCGCCGCACTGCATGATTTTACGAACGACAGTGACGCTCGTTCCGCGTGCGATCATCTTGTCCGCCACGATTGCCGCCACGTTTCCGACAACAAACTGGCACACCCACGGGCCGACTGCGAACAGCCCCGAGCCTGCGATCGACATATGCTGGGCATCGCGGAAATAGCTCGGAAGCCATGTCAGCATCAGATACAGTGTCCAGTTCGCGCAGAAGTGGTTGACGACCAGCGCCCAGACTGCCGAATGCGAAAATAGTAATTTCCACGGGATCGGCTGCGCGGTCGCCCCGATGTCTGACTCAAGAGGTACCAGCAGCGCGCGTTCGGACGGCGAAATTGTCGGGTGCACCGACGGTCGCCCGTGGACGAGCGCGAACCAAACCAACGCAAAGATGATGCCAAGCGCGCCAAACGCGTAAAATACGCTTTGCCAGCCATAATTGGCAATCAGCCAGCCCGTGACAGACAAGCCAAAGATCGTCCCGAGCGGAATTCCAGTAAGGTTGACCGCCGCTGCCCGGCTTCGTTCATTTGCAGGAACCCAGCGCGCGAGCAGATTGTAAATAGACGGAAAGCTGGCGGCTTCACCAATCCCCATCGCAATGCGTGTGAGGATCAGCACGCCAAGCGAAATTCCGGCGGCAAGTGGGGTTAGCACCGTAAAAATCGACCAGAAGATCAGCGAAACGCCGAGCAGACCGCGTCCGCCGATCCGGTTTGCGAGCCATCCGGTTGGCAGCATCGCGCCCATATAGCCGATGAAAAATGAGGAGAGAACGAGGCCTTTGGTCGTCGCACTCCAGCCATATTGTTCGGTCATCGGGATGATCGCGACCGATATGTTGACGCGGTCAATGTAGCAGATGAAGGTCGCGACAAAGCATAGCGCCACGACAATGCTGCGCTTTGGCAGGCCAGATTTGCCGCTTAAAGTGCCAGAACCTGCCATATCATCCCCCATTTGATTATACACGAGATAGAGCGGTTCGGCTTGACGATGGCAAGCGGAGTTTTGGCCGAGCTAACATGTAGTTGCCCAAAAAACTGACTCGACATCGCATCGTGTTCGCACTATGTTTCACACATGAATTCCCCTATCGAAAGACCTGCCATGAGCGACACACTCACGTTTTACACCAATCCGATGTCGCGCGGGCAGATCGCGCGCTGGATGCTTGAAGAGGTGGGCGCACGCTATGAGCAGGTTTTGCTCGACTATGGCACGACGATGAAAGGCGCCGACTATCTCGCCATCAATCCGATGGGCAAAGTGCCGTCGATCAAACACGGCGATCATATCATTACCGAATGTGCCGCAATCTGTGCGTATCTTGCCGATGCGTTTCCCGAAGCAAAACTTGCGCCGTTGCCCAGTGAACGCGCCAATTACTACCGCTGGATGTTTTTCACCGCGGGCCCTGTTGAGGCCGCAGTTACCAATCGTGCATTGGGATTTGAAGTGGCCGCCGACAAATCGATGATGGCGGGATATGGCAGTTACGACATGATGGTATCAACGCTTGATGATGCTGTCGGCGCGCATGATTATATCTGCGGGCCACGCTTTACCGCCGCCGATGTCTATGTCGGCTCGCAGGTGTTGTGGGGGCTCGATTTCAAAAATCTGCCCGAAACGCCAAACTTCAACGCCTATGCCGCGCGGCTCCGGCAACGCCCGGCGTATCAAAAAGCCAAAGCAATCGATGCCGCGTTGATGCCCGCAGGCTAAGCAAGGTAGCGTTTGAACCACGCGAGTGCATCGGTCCAGCCTTCGCGCGCGGCGACCGGGTTATAGCTCGGGCGATAATCGGCGAGGAAACCGTGATCTGCGCCCGCGAAAACCTTGGCATATGAAACGCTGCGTTTTGCCTTCAGCGCTGCATTGATCGCGTCAACGTCGGCAACGGGTATTCCCTTATCGAGCGCGCCGTAGAGGCCAAGCACAGGCACTTTGAGTGCGGCGACACTGTCGATCGCATTTGTTGGCTGAAGCGGTGTCAGGGTGCCAATGACGCGGCCATACCAAGCGACACCCGCCTTTAACTTTGGATTATGTTCGGCGTAAAGCCACGTGATACGACCGCCCCAGCAAAAGCCGGTGATGCCAATTTTCGCCGCATTGCCGCCGTCTCCGCCAACGAACTTGGTGAGAGCATCAAGGTCGCCCATCACTTGCGCATCGGGCACCTTTGAAACGATGTTGGCAATTAGCAGTTTGAAATCTGAAACCTTCGTCGGGTCGCCCTGCCGCTGATAGAGATCGGGCGCGATCGCGTAATAACCGGCTTTGGCGAGGCGGCGGCAAATATCACGCACCCATTCATGGACGCCGAATATCTCTTGAATGACGAATATCACCGGCGCATTGCGCTTGCCCGCTGGCTTGGCACGGTAGGCGCGCATCATGATATCGCCCGTTTTGAAGGTGACGTCGCCGACTTCAAGCCCTTTGATGTCGGTCTTGATCGCAGCAGCGCTCACCGGTTGCACCGCGAGTGCATAACCGGCGAATGCTGCCGATCCCGCAATTGCAGCACGGCGGCTCACGTGAGACAATCCCGCCCAATTTTGATCTTCAGAAAGGCGCGGCGTCGGAATGGTATCGGGCATTGTCAAGTCTCCACGCTTGCAAATTACAAGTCTATCACCTCGCCGTCGTTTCAAACAGTCTGGCCGAGCAATTTTTCCGGGTTCATCATGCCGTGCGGATCGAGTGCGGATTTTATCGCAGCCATCAGCCGTTGTTCGACCGGCGATCGGTAGGCATGAGCCTCGTCGCGGCGCAAAACGCCAAGCCCGTGTTCGGCCGAAATTGTGCCGCCGTGCGCGCGAACAAGATCGTGGATCATGGCGTTGAGGCGCGGGGCAAGCGCCAGAAACGCGTTCTGGTCAGCACCGGCCTGAGCAGAAAAATTATAGTGGATGTTGCCATCACCAAGGTGGCCGAAAATGACCGGGCGAATGCCGGGGAATTGCGCGGTCGCTGCGGCAAGCCCCTCAGCTATGAACGCGGCAATCTCCGACACTGGCACGGCAATGTCATGTTTGATCGCTTTGCCTTCGCTGGCTTGCGCAGGCGAGATTGACTCGCGCAGCGACCATAGCGCAGCCGATTGCGCAACTGACTCCGCGATTACGGCGTCGCTGATCAATCCTGCCGCAAGTCCGCGCTCAAGCCAGGATACGAGATTCGAGCGGCAATCATCTTCGCTCCGTGGATCGGAGAATTCGGCGAGCAAATACCAGCGCGAACGCTCCGCCAGTGGCGCGCGCGCACCGGGCACATGCTTGATGACGAGTTCAAGGCACGCGCCAGACATAAGCTCGAATGCGGTCAGCGCAGTATCAAACTTGGCCCGCGCGGTTTCAAACAGGCGCATCGCATCGGCAGGCGTTGCGACCGCGATAAACGCAGTCACCCGCGCCGCAGGTTTGGGAAACAGCTTGAGCACCGCACCCGTAATCACGCCAAGCGTTCCTTCTGAGCCGATGAACAGATCGCGCAGATCATAACCGCTATTGTCTTTGCGCAGACCTTTAAGCCCGTTCCAGACGTCACCCTGCGCAGTGACGACCTCAATCCCGAGACACAGATCGCGCATATTACCGTAGCGCAGCACCGCGCTGCCCCCCGCGTTGGTCGCCAGATTGCCGCCAATCGTGCAACTGCCCTGCGCGCCAAGGCTCAGCGGGAAATACCGGTCATGTGCATCGGCAAGCGCCTGCACGCTCTGGAGGACGCAGCCGGCATCGACGGTGACCGTGTTGTTGGCAAGATCGATCCTGCGCACGGCGTTCAGGCGGGTAAGCGACACGACAAGGTTTCGGCCTGTGGCGGGCGGCACCGATCCGCCTGATTGTCCGGTGTTGCCACCCTGCGGCACTATGCGGACGCCGTGTTCAGCACACCAGCGCACAAGCCTTGCCACATCGTCGACGCTGTCAGGCTGCGCAACGCCAATCGCAGTACCGCGCCATGTTTTGCGCCAGTCAATCAGGAACGGCGCGCAATCGCCATCGCTCGTCCGAAGCGCCCCCGAAAATGCCGCGCGCAGTGTTTTCAGATCGCTCAATCAAAACTCCAGTCTGCGGATTGGCAAAGGAGGGCTATTTGGCGGAGAGGCAGGGATTCGAACCCTGGGTACCCTCGCGGGCACGCCGCATTTCGAGTGCGGTGCATTCGACCACTCTGCCACCTCTCCGCAAGGTGCAGCATGCAAACGCGCATACCTTGGTCAACGAACGAGCGTGCGCTTAGCCCAAGCCATGCGAATTGCCAAGCAGTCCTTGTCATAATATTATCTCGCACTAGATATGGATTTATGAACACGCTTAATCGTCATGGTTCGGGCAGGCATCTGCCCACGGCACCCCCAATTTCACACGCCCGATTTGGCATTGGTGACGTCGTGCGCCACCGTGTTTTCGAATTTCGCGGCGTGATTTTCGATGTTGATCCGGTCTTTGCGAACAGCGAGGAATGGTATCAGTCGATCCCCGAAGATATCCGCCCGGCAAAAGACCAGCCATTCTACCATCTTCTCGCCGAGAATCTGGAAAACAGCTATGTCGCTTATGTCAGCCAGCAAAATCTAGTGTCGGACAATGAAGAGGGGCCAGTGAACCACCCCGCGATTTCGGGAATGTTCGAACAGTTTGACGGCGGCCGATATCCGCTCAAACCGCTTCACCGACATTAGCCGCCGCGAAGCGCGCTTAATGACGGTGGATGGAGCCAAGCATTTCATCAAATTTTTTTTTGAACAAAATAGGCCCAACGCCCTTGAAGTGTGGGAACATAGTGCCTACATAGCAATCAAGCGGCTGGGAATCGCGACATCGGAGACGGCCTTTTGAGGCGCCAGCGAGGGACGATCCTTTTGTAAAAATCAATTGCAGAACTGCGTCTGGGTTTTTGTCGCGTGAAA
>JAYVVW010000243.1:0-3940 GCA_043786595.1 Sphingomonadales bacterium
CTGAGTGCGGGCGAATGGGACAATCAAGTCAAGACGCGCGCGATCCATCTGACGACGGCGTTTAGCGAGCCTGCATCGGCGACCGTCATCGACTTCGCAATCGAAAGCGCGCGCAATTTCGCGCCCGAACGCGCGCGCGGCGATAATATTTATGACGCCGCAGCGGCGCACGCCACCGGACTTGCGCACCACGGCAAAGGCTTGATCCTCGCCTGTTATTCCAATGGTTCGCGTGAACGGCTGGCGGGACTGCTTGGCGAACACGGCGTCAAGCGACTGACGCTCGCCGGTGGCTGGCAAGAGGCGCAAGGCATGGTCGCGCGCGGCGATACACCGCTGATCACGCTGCCGCTTGACCACGGTTTTACCACCGCGAGCTTTGCCTTGCTCACCGAACAGGATTTGCTTGGCGACCGCCTCGTCCGCCGCACCAAGCGCAAAAAGAGCGCCGATGCATTCTTGAGCGAACTCGCCACGCTGTCGCCGGGTGATTTCGTCGTTCACACCGAACACGGCATCGGACGTTATGACGGCCTGATGTCGATCCCGGTCGGCAATGCGCCACATGATTGCGTCGCGCTCAGCTACTTTGGTGGCGACAAGCTTTACGTTCCCGTTGAAAATATCGATGTGCTCTCACGCTACGGCGCTGAAAGCGACGGCGTTACGCTCGATAGGCTCGGCGGCGTTGCCTGGCAAACGCGCAAGGCCCGGATGAAGCAGCGCATCCGCGAAATTGCGGGTGATCTGATTGCTACAGCTGCGCTCCGTGCGCTGCGCGAAGCCGATGTTGCCGAGGCAGGGCCAGATTATCCGGCATTTGTCGACCGCTTCCCCTATGCTGAAACCGATGATCAGGACCGCGCGATTGCCGATGTCCTTGATGACCTTGCGTCGGGCAAACCGATGGATCGGCTGGTTTGCGGCGATGTCGGCTTTGGCAAAACTGAAGTCGCACTGCGCGCCGCCTATATTGCCGCAATGGCGGGGATGCAGGTTGCGCTCATCTGCCCGACGACGCTGCTCGCGCGCCAGCATTACACGACCTTTCTTGAGCGGTTCCACGGGCTGCCGATGCGCATCGGGCGTCTCTCACGCCTTGTGTCTGCTACCGAAGCCAAAGCAACCAAAGAAGGGTTAGCCGACGGAACGACCGATATTGTCATCGGCACCCACGCGCTTTTAACCAACGGGCTTGATTTCAAACGGCTCGGGCTGGTGATTGTTGACGAAGAGCAACGTTTTGGCGTCACGCACAAGGAGCGGCTAAAGGCGCTCAAGACCGACGTCCACATGCTGACGCTCACCGCCACTCCGATCCCGCGCACGTTGCAAATGGCGATGTCGGGCCTGCGTGAGCTTTCGGTTATTCAGACGCCGCCGGTCGACCGTCTGGCGGTGCGAACCTATGTGATGCCGTGGGATCCCGTCGTGCTGCGCGAAGCGTTGCTACGCGAGCATTACCGCGGCGGGCAGAGCTTTTTCGTGACGCCCAAAATTGCCGACTTACCCGATATCGAGCAGTTTTTCCGCGAGACCATACCCGAAATCAGCTATGTCATCGCGCACGGCCAGATGGCGCCAAGCGAAGTCGAAGAGCGCATGTCGGCCTTTTACGATCGCAAATATGACGTGCTGATTTCAACGACGATTATCGAAAGCGGGCTTGATATTCCAAGCGCCAATACGATGATCATCAACCGCGCCGACCGTTTCGGATTGGCCCAGCTTTATCAGCTTCGTGGCCGCGTGGGTCGATCAAAAACGCGCGCTTATGCCTATCTGACGACCCCGCCAGAGCGGATGATGACCGACACCGCCGAAAAACGGCTCAAGATATTGTCTGATCTCGACAGCCTTGGCGCGGGCTTTCAATTGGCCAGCCATGATCTCGACATTCGCGGCGCGGGCAATCTGCTCGGTGACGAACAATCGGGCCATATTCGCGAAGTCGGTTTCGAGCTTTACCAATCGATGCTCGAAGACGCGATCATGGACGCGAAGGCGGGCGGCATTGCGCAGGCCAAACCGCGCGATCTCAGTCCGCAAATCACCGTCGATGCGCCGATCCTCATCCCGGAGGACTATGTACCCGACCTTGATTTGCGAATGAGCCTCTACCGCCGTGTGAACGAAATCGAACAACCTCATGAAATTGAAGCATTTGCAGCCGAACTGATCGACCGTTTTGGCACGCTGCCCGAGCCAACCGAAAATCTGCTGACGCTGATGACGATCAAGCTCAACGCGCGCAAAGCGCATGTCGCCAAGATTGATATCGGTCCGCGCGGCGCGCTCGTCAGCTTTTGGAACAATCAATTTCCCGACGTCGACGGCCTGCTCGCCTATGTCAGCAGGCTTGGTACAATCGCAAAGCTGCGCCCCGACATGCGCCTGAGCGTCACACGCGCCTGGGCCGACCCCAAAGCCCGCCTCCACGGCGCATTGCAACTGTCAAAGGGTCTGGCGAAGATTTTGAGTTAGCCGGTAGCTGGCGCATGGTGACATTGGAGTTGTTTTCAGTTAAGTTGAACCACGTTGCATTTGCCGTCATTCCCGCCCTTCGACTGCCTTGCAGGCGCTCAGGATAAACTGCGGCGGGAATCCATAAACTCTGAGGTTTGGAGCATATGGATTCCCGCATTCGCGGGAATGACGATCCAGAAATGGTCGGATTTAATCCAGGTGATAACGAGTTTAGCCGTTAATGTTGCTCCCGAACCAGCATTTCAAGTGCCGCCACCTCTAGTGGCTGCGCACAGAGGAAACCTTGGTAATAGTTGCAGCCTTCACGTGCAAGCAGCGCGAGTTGCTGTTCTGTCTCGACACCTTCGGCGATGACCGCAAGGCCGAGCGAGCGGGCCATATCGATAACCCCGCGCACGACGACGCGGTCACGCGCTGATCCGGCAATGTCCTGCGCCAGTTTCTTGTCGATCTTGAGATAATCGAGCGGCAGCGCCTTGAGGTAAGCCAGGCTTGAATAGCCTGTCCCGAAATCATCAATCGCGACGCGACATCCACCCGCGCGGAGCGCAGCGAGCAGTTCCGCAGCGACGCCGAGATCTTCAATCAAACCGCTTTCTGTCACCTCAACCGTCAGGCGACTGCGCGGAAAGCCACTCGCATCGACCATTTCAAGGAACGAAGCGGCAAATCCGGGCCGTGCAATATCAGCCGAGGTAACGTTGATCGCAAGGCGCACATTCGCCAGTGTCTCGGGCCATGCCGCCGCCTGCTCAAGCGCGCGTTTCTGGACATGGGCAGAAAGCGCGAGGAGATAATCCGACTGTTCGGCAACCGCAAACAGCGTCACCGCACCCAATTCACCGTGCGCCGGATGCCGCCAACGCGCCAATGCCTCGACCCCGACGACTTCGCCGGTTGAGATCGCCACTTGTGGCTGAAACAGCAGCTCGATCTCGCCGCGATCAAGCGCACTCCGCAAATCGGTCTGGAGCGACAGGTTGCGCTCGGCAAAGCTTTGATCGGCGGCGGTGACAAGCCGGATGCGGCCAAGGTCGCTGTTTTTGGCTTCGGCGATTTCAGCACTGGCACGCCGTAAGATATGGTTTGCGTCATCGTCGCCATCAAGCCGTCCAATAATCGCAATGCGGCTCGATAGCGTGACGAGATGGGCTTCGGAAAGTGTCGGGCGCTCGATCTGCCCCGCAATGCGTTCGGCAAGTTCGAGCACGGCCTGATCGCTCATATCGCCGCCGAGTCCGATGATAAAATCAGCCCCTGCCGTGCGCGACACCAGTTTGCTTTCGACCTCAATGTCGCCAACCAGCCGGTCGATTGTCCGCGCGACACCCTGGAGCAGATGGTCGCCCGTTTCGCGCCCAAAGGCATTGTTAATCATCTCAAATCGCGTGATCGCAATGATCATCACGCGGAATTGGCGCGCGCTCGCGAGCTGGCACGTGATCCATTGCCG
>JAYVVW010000244.1:0-7367 GCA_043786595.1 Sphingomonadales bacterium
GCTTGAGCAGACGATGAACGGCATCCGCGACGATAATGTCGCCAGCCGCGCGCTGCGCATTCACATCCCACCGTCGCTGCTCCAGCAACTTGCGCTGCCGATGCTGCGTGATTTTCGTGCCGAGCATCCCGAAATCCGGATCGACGTCTCAAGCGCGCATGTGACGGGACTGCCCGCGACAAGCCTTGACATGGCGATCGTGTTTGACCGTCCCAATGTTGATGACCGGGTGACCGATTTGTTGTGGGAGGTGCGCGTCGCGCCGCTCTGTTCGCCGCAGACGGCAGCGATGGCGACGCGCACATCGCTGCAAGCCTTTCTGGGAAGTCAGGAATTGCTCCACGTCAAACTCGATGATGAGCCGCGCGATCTCCTCTGGGCGACGTTTGCGCGGCAATGTGATCTGACATTGGCAACCGAGGGTGGTCTTGCGTTTGACACCGCAATCGCCGCTGCGCGCTATGCGATCGACGCCGACGGCGTGTTCCTTGGTGATTTTGACATGTTCGCGCAGGAGCTAGCCGATGGACGTCTGGTCATGCCCTATGACATGGCGGTTGATGATGGCTATGGCTATTATCTCAAGCTGCATGCCGATGATCTTGCCGATCCCGCCATTGCGGTATTCCGAAGCTGGCTGATCAGCCGTTTTGCGGACTACCCACGGCACAGCCCCGAACGCGTTTAACGCGCGTTGAGACTGACTCATGGCAAACGCTCGTTCCCTGAGCTTGTCGAAGGGTCGTCCTTTCTTTTCATGACCATCACGTACGAAGTGCAGCCCTTCGACAGGCTCAGGGAACGGAGATAGTTTGATATCATTGCGCGTTGGTATATTCACAACACACAGCAAAACGCCGCACCCGTTTGGACAGGCGCGGCGTTGCTAGACGGGAACAATCAAGCAGTTAGAAAGCGCGATACGCTTCGTTGCCGATGAACCCCATTTTCGAAATCTTCGCAACCTTGGTCACCGCGAGAACCCGGTCGACAGTGTCGTAGCGTGCGGCGGGATCAGGCTGAAGATGAAGCTCGGGGATTGGATCCATCGTCTGTGTCGCTTCAAGCAGACCGCGTAGCTGCGACATTGCGATTGGCTGTGCATTCCACAGGATCGCGTCATTTGGCGCAATATAGAGCTCGTTCTTGGTGGGAAGGATATCCGGCGGAGGCGGGCAATTGGGCGCGCAATCCTGCGGAAGATCGATCTTTACCGCGTGCGTAGCGGGCGGAAGGGTGATGATGAACATGATCAGAAGCACCAGCATCACGTCAATCAATGGCGTGGTGTTGATTTCCATCATGGGGCCATCGTTGGTCCCCGTACTCATTGACATAACTTAGGCACTCCAAAAATCTGTATCAGAAGACGATCAGTCGGTTCAGCCTGCCGGGCCCTTTGGTTCGGAAATGAAGCCAACCCGGATAAAGCCCGCGCTCTGCATGATCGAAATCGTGCCGCCAATGCAGCGGTACGGGGTATCCCGGTCACCGCGAATATGCACTTCGGGAAACAAGTTCGGATCGGTAACATCAGGGCCAAGCCGTTCAGCTTCGTTCCTGAACTTGGTCGCAGCGCGGTTGAGCAACTGCGTCGAATCGACCTTGGTCTGCCCCCAATAGACGCCACATGAACCGTCAGTCTCACCACGTACCGAAAGGATCACATTTTCGGCCTTGGTGATTGTCGGCTGATAACGCAGCGTCGGTACTTTCACGGGCACCTTCTTCACCACCACCGGAATGGTGATCAGGAAGATGATCAGAAGCACCAGCATCACGTCGACAAGCGGCGTCGTGTTGATGTCCGACATCGGGGCTTCGTCGCCCTCACCGCCTACACTCATTGACATCTTTTTATCCTATCTTTCTACGCATTCACAATTTCGTTGTGGCCGGATCACGCCTGCGCGCGCCCGGCCTCAATCGAGATCATGCTTTGGCTGGCGCTGCAGCTGCAACCTTTGCTGGAGCGGCAGTACCCTTAACCGACGGACGGATACGGCCACCCGACATCATGTCGCCGTGAAGATCATCCGAAAAGGTGCTGAGGCTTTCTGCGATCAGCTTGTTGCGGCGCTGTAGCCAGTTGTAACCCATAACCGCAGGCACCGCGACGATCAGACCAAACGCAGTCATGTAAAGCGCTTCACCAACCGGGCCAGCGATCGACGCGATGTCGGCATTGCCGGTCGCGGCGATCTTCACGAGCGCGCCGGTAATCCCGATAACCGTACCGAGCAGACCAACGAACGGCGATGTCGAACCCACCGTTGCAAGGAACGAAAGACCCGAACCGAGCTTTGCATTGACCGCATCCTGGCTGCGACGCAGCGATGTGTGCATCCATTCATGCTGATCAAGCTGATCGGTGAACTGACCATGTTCGGACTGTGCCTTGAGGCCATCATCAACGATCTGGCGGAATGCCGAATTCTTTTCGAGCTTGTTGGCGCCGTCACGGATATTGCCCGTTGACCAGAAGCTGCGCACGCCATCACGTGACTGCTTGAACACCTTATGCTGTTCAAACAGTTTGGTGAGCATGATGTACCATGACACCGCCGACATAATCACGAGCGTGCCAGCGATCGACCATGATACGGGGCCACCTTCTTGTAACGCCTGCATGGGGCCGAAAGATGTTTTTGCCGCAGCGGTGGTCGCATCGACTGCGGCTTCCTGGAGAAGGATCAAATCAAACATGGGTGCTACTTCCTCTTAAAAATAATGAATTCATTGGTTGTCGTAAATTATTTGGGCAGATCCCAGCGGATCCGTTGCGTTCGTCTTTCTTCAATTGGACTACCCGACGTATCGATCGCCGGCTTGAACCGGAAACGCCGAAGAATAAGTTTACATGCTTCTGCATCAAGCGTTGGCGAAGCGCCCGAACCATTGCAGGCTGTAACTTTGCCATCTGTCCCAATCGTGTAGGTCGCGACCGTTACGCCCGATTCCTCGTTTCGAATCGAAGATGCCGGGTAATCGTCATTCGTAATTTGGCCGCTTCCCCTTGGGATTGCCTTCTGGGCCAGCTTTGGCTTTTCAGGTGGCGGTGGGGGTGGAGGGGGCGGCGTCGGCGGCGCTGGGGGTGCCGACGGCGTGATGATCACCTGTTGCGTGTTGGTTGAAATCACCGGCGTCACATTGACAGGCGGTGGTGCCGTCACCTTGGGCGGCGGCGGAATATCGATCTTGTCCGGTGGTGGTGGTGGTTTTTCTTCTTCGGGTGGTTTCTCAGGCTCGACGTCGAAAGTTTTCAGATCTTCATAGACCTGTTTTGCCGCGTCATAAGCCAATCCTGTGACCAAGGCATAACCCACGCCCACATGGAGCAAGGCTACCATGCCAATCGATACCACCCGGCTCGTGCTCATTTCTTTATCAGCATAGGCCATTACAAATCGACTCTCCTACTTGTGTCCGCGTAACACGGGCAACGCTTCAACCACTGGTTGGCACTTATGCACCTTAACCTTTGGCCGCGCCGGTTTCCCGCCACAAAACCCCATCTATCGCCGAGTTTGCGATCACGCAACGGCTTTTCCACTCGCAGGAAATCGTTATGTGTTAAGAATTGGCAGTTCACGAACGAAGGCATGAGTTTATGAAGTCTTCATTGTTATTTTATGGCGCAACAGCGCTGGCACTGGCGTGCTGTTCTTCCGGAAATGCGCAGAAACTGGCGGTTTTGCCAACGACAGCACCGCTGACCTATGCCGATGTTGCCGATCTGGCCGACAAGGCCGCGATAACAGCGCAGATACGCATCGCCGCAGCTCAACAGATCAAGCCGACAGCGCTGATTTTCGTGCCTCCGGGCAAAAAACGCTATCTTGTCACCGCAACTGTCACCGCACTGATTCGGGGCGCAGACGGCCTGCCACCGCAGATTCGCTATCTCGTCGATGTGCCCGTCGATGCACGCGGCAAGCCGCCCAAGCTCAAAAAGACCGAGGCGATGATTTTTGCGTTGCCCGTGCCGGGGCGGCCGAGCGAAATTCAGCTCGTCGCGCCCGATGCACAGCTTGTGCTCACCGCAGCGCTCGCTACGCAGGTGCGTTCAATCCTGACCGCGATGACACGCAGCGACGCGCCGCCGCGCATCCTTGGCGTTGGCGATGCCTTTCATGTCGCGGGATCACTGACAGGACAGGGCGAAACGCAGATTTTCCTGCAATCGGGGGATGGCCGCCCCGTTTCGCTGTCGATTTGGCGTGAACCGGGGCTTGCGACGCGGTGGGCGGTTTCACTTGGTGAAATTGTTGACGAGGGCGGTGGGCCGCCGCCGCGCAATACGCTGCTCTGGTATCGTCTTGCTTGCTTCCTTCCCGCATCGCTCCCGCTCGCATCGCGCGAATCGGTTGAGCCTGCCTACGCTGATATCGCCGCAGAGGATTATGCGACCGTGATCGCCGGGCTTGGCAAATGCGCGCGAAACCGCCAACCCTGATACGTTCACAAACAGACTGGAAAAAGATGGAACCCTTCCTCCTGATCGCGCGCGACGGCCCCGTCGTCACCGCTACGCTTAACCGCCCGCAAAACCGCAATGCGATTTCGGAAAAAGAGGACTTCGCAGCCGTCGTCGATTTTTGCACCGCGATGACTGAGGATATATCGGTGCGCGCGGTCGTGTTAACCGGCGCTGGTGAATCGTTTTGCGCGGGCGGTAATGTCAAAAAAATGGGCGAGCGTGACGGCATGTTTGCAGGCAGCGCCTATGACATCCGCAACGCATACCGCACCGGCATTCAGCGCATCCCACTTGCGCTTTACGAACTCGAAGTGCCCGTAATTGCCGCGATCAATGGCCATGCCGTCGGCGCGGGACTCGACCTTGCGTGCATGTGCGACATCCGCATTGCGAGCGACAAGGCGCTGTTCGCTGAAAGCTTTGTCAAGCTCGGGATCATTCCGGGCGACGGCGGCGCATGGTTCCTGCCGCGCCTGATCGGGATGGCGCGCGCGACACAGATGACGCTGACGGGCGACATGATCGATGCGGCAACCGCGCTGCAATACGGGCTTGTTACCGAAGTCGTGCTGCACACCGAATTGCTTGGCGCGGCGCAGGCGATGGCGGCGCGAATTGCCGCGCACCCCGGCCACGCAACGCGGCTTTCCAAGCGGTTACTGCGTGAAAGCCCCGATATGAAACTTGCGCCGCTGCTTGAACTCTCGGCGGCCTATCAGGCACTGTCGCACCATACCGAGGATCACAACGAAGCGGTTTCGGCGTTCCTTGAAAAGCGGAAACCCGTTTTTGACTGATATCGCCGTCCGCCTTGTCGCGTTTGCGCGTTTTCCCGTGGCGGGTCAGTGCAAGACGCGGCTGATCCCGGCGATTGGCGCGGAGCGCGCGGCGGCGGTTCACAAGCGGCTCGTTGAAAACTGTATCGCGGCGATGCGCGAAACGGGGTTGTGCTGCGAATTGCGGATCACGGGCGCACCGCCAGACGCATTTGCTGACTGGCTTGGCCGCGACATCGCATATGTCGATCAGGGTGAGGGCGATCTGGGTGACCGGTTATCGCGCGCTGGGCCGCCTTACCCCGTGATCATGATCGGCAGCGATTGCCCTGATCTTGACGGCGCGCGCCTCAATGCCGCTGCAAAAATACTTGCCGCCCACGATGCGGTGATCGGCCCGGCGGAGGACGGCGGCTATTATCTGCTTGGCCTCAATCGCGCCGCGCCGTGGCTGTTCACCGACATGGCATGGGGGACAGAAAATGTATGCGGTGAGACGGTGACGCGGTTTGCAGCGCGCGGTGTCACGCCGCTGATGCTCGAACCGCTCGCCGATCTTGACCGCCCCGAAGATTTGCCGCGCTGGCCGTGGCTCGAAACATCATGACCTGCGTTTCGATCGTCATCCCGATGCTCAACGAAGCCGGATCGCTACCGCGCCTCGCGCGCAGCCTGATCGCGCTTGACCCGCAACCGTTTGAAATCATCGCCGTCGACGGTGGCAGCGACGACGCGTCAATCGCGCTTGGACAGCAGGCAGGGTGGAGCGTGATCAGCGCAGCACGCGGTCGCGCGGTGCAGATCAACGCGGGCGTGGCAGCGGCGCGTGGCGATCTTGTCTGTATCCTGCACGCCGACACCTTGCTCCCCGATGATGCGATTGCGGTGATGATGCGCGTGATGGCCGATCCCAAAACCGCGCTGGCAGGATTCACCCCGCTGATTTGCGGCCCCGATACCGTGCGCTGGGGAACGAGCTTTCACAACTGGATCAAAACCTGGTACGCGCCGCTGTTCCTTAAAACGCTATGGTTTTTTCAGGGAATGCGGCTGTTATTCGGCGACCATGCGATGTTTTTCCGCCGCGCCGATTTCTTGCGCGTCGGGGGATGCAACCCCGGCGAGTTGGTGATGGAAGAAGCCGACCTTTGCTACAAATTCACCGCACTTGGCCGCACCCGCCTCGTCAACCGCGTCGTCATCACGTCAGACCGGCGCGTTGCGGCATGGGGGCCGTGGCGCGCGAACTGGATTTATTTCAAGGTCGGCGTGCTCTGGGCGTTTGGCGCGAAAAAACGGCTCGCCGAATATTATCCCGATGTGCGCTGAAGTGCGCTGTCGCGACCGAGGAAACCGACACTGATACAATAATCGACGAGCGTTTTGAAAAAAGTAGCGCCAGTTGGCGGGCATTCAAGACCTGTAAGCGCGCGCAGCCGGTCATCGTTGAAACGTGGGCTACGTTGAAAATAACCGACATAGGGCTCTAGCAGGCGCCCAAACACGCGGCGTTCTAGCGGAGACAGTGCGCCCGCCTCAAACGCTTCGGGCGCAATCATTTTGGGGCGTTTGAAAAATTGATAGCCGTCAAGCGTCGCGAAAAAGTCGGGAATTGATAAGGCCCGCTGCGCGACAAGGTGGTAGATGCCACCGCGCGCGCGTTCGATCGCCTCGGCAATCGCAACGATGCCGCGCGCGACATGATCAATCGGCACGAAATCAAGCGACGCCGTGTCGCGCGCGGGCATCCGCGTCACCCGCCCCTCAGCAATCAGGCGTAGCGCGGCATAAATAGTATCAAACTGACGGATCGCCCCGCTCTTGCTGTCGCCCACGACGATGCTTGGGCGGGCGATTGCATGGTCCAGCCCGCTTTCGCGCACGAGGACTTCTGCTGCTGCCTTGCACGCTTCATAACTGTTGGCGAACGTCGCGTCGGCGCGTGCATCGACCTCAAAAACAGCGCCTTCTGCGGTGCCGCAAACATAGGCGGTGCTGATCTGGAGGAATGCCATGTCGCCGCACGCCGCAAGCTCAAGTGCACCGCGCGTGCCTTCGACGTTGACCGCCGCGCACTCGTCATATGACAGATCAAACCGCACCGTTGCCGC
>JAYVVW010000245.1:0-12268 GCA_043786595.1 Sphingomonadales bacterium
CAGCTTTTGGATCGCCGCGATAGCGGCATCGGCATATTGACCCGGATTTTCAGACAGCAGCTTGGTGACCGACAGCACGCCACCGGGCGAAATGCCGACGACGTCGGTAAAGGTGCCGCCGCGATCGATCCAGAATTGCCAGCGCGCGGGATCGTTCAAAACGTCATCAGCCTTACCATCAGATTTTGGGCAAACGCAGCATTATCCACGTCGCGCAGATAGGTGATCGCCCCCTCACCCGGCGTTGCGACAAGCTGGGGCACCAATTCGCTCGTGTCGATTGCCGCGTTGCACGTCTGCGTCACAAACAAATGCGGCGCGAACAGCCAGCCGACAGCGAGCGTATCGAACGGGGTAAAGCCCGGCGTCGCCAGCCCCTCTTGCCACCGTTTCATCCACGGGCGCGCGGACTTGGCAAGCCAGACGTTGCCCGGGTCGCCACTCGTTGCCAGCGTATCGAGATTAGCGGGCGTAAGCCACATCGCACGGCTCGTTTCCCATCCCGCCAGGGTCAGCGCACACCCACTGGCAAGCACGACTTTGGTCGCGGCGACATCGACTTCAAAATTGAAATCACGGAACGGCTTTTCCTGATCGGGCGCGGCGAGAAACTTCAGTCCCGGCCGCCGTCCGCCAACGAACACGATCTCGTCGATCTGCGCGGCAAGCTCTGGCGCGGCAATCAGAACCTCGGCAATCGTCGAAAGCGGGCCGAGCGCGAGGATCGTCAGCGGCGCCTGGGCAAGTTCCGTGCTTAATGCCGCAATCGCATCCGCGCCGTCGCTGCGGTCACCCGGCCCCGAACATCCCTGATACACCGCAATGTCACTGCGACCTGCGCGTGTCACGATCTCCTGCGCCATCGCATAGGCATGTGCCCCGCCCGCATTGCCGCAAACCGACGAGATGCCGACGATGTCAAGTTCGGGCGAACGCATCGCCTGAATGAGCGCAAACGCATCGTCAACCTCGCGGTTGCCCGAAGTCACTGCGGGATCGGTATCAATCCACACGCGACGCTTTGCGGTCATTCACTCTCTCCCAAAACGAGCGTGCGCGACAGGTTGAGCAGCGCTGCCTTTTCACCAATCCCAATCGCTAGCGGTAATTGCGCCACCCCGATCAGCCGTCGCATGATTTCAATACCGGCAAAACGGTTCGCGAGTGCGCGGTCAATCGGGCCGGGGTAACGATCAAACAGCCGCGCACGGAGCGCTGGAGATTGCCCCGAAAGGATCAGGTGCGCGGCGAGAATGCCGACATCCCATTCGCGCGGGCCGACCCAGCAAAATTCGGGATCGATGATGCGGATGCCGCCCGGCGTCACCAGCCAGCTACCCGGATAAAGGTCACCGTGGAGCAACACGCCGCCACTGTTGCCAAGATAGATGTCACGCGCCGACGCCACCGCCGCACTATAAGCCGCATCGCGCTTCAAATGCGTTGCGCACGTAGCAAGCCCGGGCGTAATCGCGTCAAGATCAAAACCGTTTGTCGCATCAAGCGGAAAGCGGAAAATATGTTCGGCATTCAGCGCGCGCATCGCTGCGTTGGATAACAGCGGATCAGACGGAACGGGCAGCGCGTGCAGCGCGGCCATCCAGTCGATCACGGCATCAAGCACGACTTCCGAAATCGCAGTGCCTTGATAAGCAGCCATGCCGTCGCTTGCTTCGCCCAAATCCTCGAACAGATTGGCGGCATTGGGTTGATCAAAGCCCAGATGCTGCGGCATCGCCGCCGCCGCCTCGGTGCCAGCCAGAAACGTATAAAATGCGGCTTCAACCGCCGCGCGTTCGACCGGTGCTCGAATGTCAGGATATTTTTCGACCCAAGGCTGCGCGCGTTTGAGGATCAGCGAGCCACCATCTGTCAAGCGCAACCGCTCGACGCGGTTCATATTGCCCGCGCCCGCAATTTCAACGGCGGTGACGCTCTGCCCCTCAGGCAGCCACCCGAGTATTTCAAGCACCGTCGCGGCTGGCATCAATTGATTTACGTGGGACATGATACGGCTCCTGCACCGTGTGGTTGAACCCGTTCGCTGCGCCGGGGTCAAGCCGTGTTCGTCGCAAGTCTTTGGCTGTGAGAAAAAGAAAGGCTTCCGAAATTGTTGCGAGCCGCTATCGGATGGGCCAAGCATATCTGTGCAGGGGGCGTATCCATCATGCAATCACTATTGATCAGCGCGGCGGGCATCGCGCTCATCCTCGCGGTGGCGTTCGCCTTTTCGAGCAATCGGCACCATATCCGGCTCCGCGTTGTCAGCGCGGCGTTCGCGCTTCAGGTTGCGATTGCCGTGCTCGTGCTTTATGTTCCTGCGGGCAAAGCGGTGATTTCGGGCATGTCACAGGGTGTCTCAAACCTGCTCGGCTATGCCCATGCCGGGATTGATTTCATTTTCGGGCCGATCGCCAAACCCGAAATCGGCGGCAACAGTTTTGCGATTGCCGCGCTCCCCGTGATCATCTTTTTCGCGTCGCTGATTTCGATCCTCTATTATCTCGGGATCATGCAGTTGATCGTCAAATGGGTTGGCGGCGCAATCCAGAAGGTGACGGGCATTTCAAAGGTCGAATCGCTTTGCGCGGCGGCGAACATCTTCGTCGGCCAAAGCGAAAGTCCGCTCGTCATCCGTCCCTATCTTGCCTCGCTGACGCCCGCGCAATTGTTCCTCGTCATGACATCGGGGATGGCGGGCGTCGCGGGGACGATCCTTGCCGCATACGCATCGATGGGGATCAAGATTGATTATCTGCTCGCCGCCAGCTTCATGTCGGCACCCGGTGGTATATTGATGGCAAAAATCATGATGCCCGATGATCCCAAAGATGCGTATATCGAACCCGTCATCTTTGCTGATGCCAGCCATGATGAGGAAAAAGCTGCGAACGTGATAATGGCCGCTGCGCAGGGCGCACAGACGGGCGTCCGGCTTGCCGTTGCTGTTGGCGCAATGGTGCTCGCGTTCGTTGCGCTCGTTGCATTGGCAAACGGCATCGTCGGCGGCATCGGCGCATGGTTTGGCTACCCCGATATCAGTTTTCAGGCAGCACTCGGCACGCTGTTCAAACCCGTGATGTTTCTGCTTGGCGTGCCGTGGAGCGAAGCAGGGGCGGCAGGCAGTCTGTTTGGCACCAAGGTTGTCCTCAACGAATTTGTTGCGTTCATCAGCCTTGGCCAGATGGGCGGGACGCTCTCTCCGCTCTCGATCGCAATCGTCACCTTTGCGCTGTGCGGTTTTGCCAATTTCAGCTCGATTGCAATCCAGATGGCGGTGACGGGCAGCCTTGCGCCAAACCAGCGACCCGTGATCGCGCGGCTTGGCCTCAAGGCGCTCGTCGCGGGAAGCCTTGCCAACCTCATGAGCGCGGCGCTGGCCGGATTGTTACTCGGAGCATGACGATGACTGTTACCGCCCCGCTGATTGTCGGCCTTGGCGGCACCGGCAGCCCCACCGGCGCGACCGAGCGTGTTCTGCGTCATGCACTGAGCGGCGCGGAAAAATCGGGCGCGGAGACGATCTATTTCGATGGGGCAGCGCTAGACATGCCGATGTACCGCTACGACGGCGAACGCACCGAGAAGGCACGCGCGCTGATCGATGCGCTGCGCCGCGCCGACGGCGTGATTATCGCGTCGCCGGGCTACCACGGCACCGTCTCAGGCTTGATCAAGAACGCGCTCGACTATGTCGAGGATATGGCGCGCGATCAACGCGTGTATTTTGAAGGGCGCGCCGTTGGGCTGATCGCGGTTGCGGCGGGATGGCAGGCGACGGGTTCGACACTCGCGACCTTGCGATCAATCACGCACGCGCTGCGCGGCTGGCCAACGCCGATGGCGGTCGCGATCAATTCGGCAACACCAGTATTCGATGAAGGCGGCGCGATCAGCGATCCTGCAATTGCGATGCAGCTTGATGTCCTCGCGGGTCAGGTCGTCGAATTCGCGCGGTTAAAGGCGCTCGATCAGCTTGGCCGCGCGGTTTCAGACGCGCAACAGCAGCCCGATTGAAGCCACGCGGGTTTTTTGTGGGAGATTCGAAAAACCGCAGAAACACGTTAATGCCCGATTCTCGGCATTCTAACCGGGGCTGTGGCGATTCTCCCACCGCTCCGCAGGTGGGGCTTGCGAAATGCTTTCGAGTACCTGTAGCGGGGCTTAAAACCGGTTTTAGAGGCACTTTGAGGCGTGCCCTGGCTTGACCGCTGCAATCCGTTCGTTAAACGCTCATTTAGAACGTGGTGACGGCAAGTTGATCCGCTTGTCCCGAGCGAAGTCGAGGGATGCACTACGCTTACGGGTGTCTCGACTTCGGCCGCTTGGCCGAAGTTTATCCTGAGCGAAGTCGAAGGGCTCGACACAAACGGAGAGGTTCGACAGGCTCAAAGACGAGCCTTAGCTTCGCCGTGGCCCCAACACATCACACCGTCCGCTGAGCTTGTCGAAGGGCCGTCCTTTCCTTGAATGAACCAGCGTTTGGAAGCGAGAAGGCAACCCTTCGACATGCTCAGGGAACGGGATGGTTCATTGCTTCAATTCCGTCGCGCGTTGATCCGAATACCCCCCATTACCGGCGCTGGCACCCCCGTTGTTCGCGGAAAACTGATCGGCAGATGGCGCACGTGGCGGACGGCCATGTAGGCAAAGCCTTCGGCCTCGGTCGCGTCGCCGTTCCAGCCGTGCGTGTCGATTGCGGTGACGGGCACACCGCACGCGGCTTCGATCATCGCCATGAGCGTGCTATTTTTGCGCCCGCCACCTGCGACCAATATGTGCGCGGGTGCGTCAGGCAGATGCCGCAGCGTCAGCGCGAGCGCCTGTGCCGAAAATGCGGTGAGTGTCGCCGCGCCGTCCTCGGGCGAAAGGCCGCGCACCGGCCCCGTTGAAAAATCGTCACGGTCAAGCGATTTGGGTGGCGGTTGGTCAAAATAGGGATGATCTAGCATTGCGTCGACGATCGCCTGATCAACACGGCCTCGGGCGGCGAGCGCACCGTCGTTGTCAAACGCAGCGCCGGTCTGCGCGAACGTCCAATCATCGATCAGCGCGTTCGCCATCCCCGTGTCGCACGCGACGAGTGCGCCGTCGTTGCCAATGTATGTGATGTTGGCAATCCCGCCGAGATTGACGAGCAGCGCAGGCTTTGCCAGCCCCGCCGCCATCGCCGCGTGATAGATCGGGATCAGCGGCGCGCCCTCGCCGCCTGCCGCCACATCGTTGCTGCGGAAATCGTGGATGACGTCTATCGCGCACGCATCGGCCAAAATGCGCGCATCGCCAATCTGCCACGTCCACCCCAGATCAGGGCGATGCGCAACCGTGTGACCGTGAAACCCGATCAGTTCAATATCGCGCGGCGTGTGCCCCGATTGGCGGAGCAATTGGCGCACCGCCTCGACATGAAGCAGCGTGATAACGCGCGTCGCCTCATCGATCACTACATTGTCACGCGGGGCATCGCATGTGAGCGCTACGCCACAGGCCTGCGCAATCAATTCGCGCACCGCAGGCGTGTAGGCAATGTCGATAAAGCCAAGCGGCCGCACCACGCCCTCGCCGTCGGTTTCGATCAATGCCGCGTCGATCCCGTCACGCGATGTGCCCGACATCAGCCCGATTGCAACCATGCTACCCAAACGCCATTCTCCGTGATAAGCGCCGCAGCGCCATGACCAATTACCAATCCGAACTCTTACGCACTCTTGATGCGCGCGGCTATATTCATCAGATAACCGACGCAAGCGCGCTCGACGAATTGGCGGGCAAATCGATTGTGCCAGGCTATGTCGGCTTTGACGCAACAGCGCCCTCGCTTCACGTTGGCAACCTCGTGTCGATCATGCTGCTGCGCCGTTTGCAACAGGCCGGGCATAAGCCGATCGTAATCATGGGCGGCGGCACGACCAAGATTGGCGACCCATCGGGCAAGGACGAAGTCCGCAAGCTGATCGACACCGACGGGATCAACGCCAATATCGCAAGCATCCGCCGGATATTCGAACGCTTCCTGAAGTTCGGCGATGCGCCAACCGACGCGGTGATGATCAACAACGCCGATTGGCTCGATCGGCTTGGCTATGTCGAATTACTCCGCGACGTCGGGCGGCATTTCACGATCAACCGGATGCTGACATTCGATTCGGTGCGTCTCCGGCTTGACCGCGAACAGCCGCTGACCTTCCTCGAATTCAATTATATGATCCTCCAGGCGTATGATTTCCTTGAACTGTCACGCCGCACCGGCTGCCGTTTGCAGATGGGTGGTTCGGATCAATGGGGTAATATCGTCAACGGGATCGAGCTTGGCCGGCGGATCGACGGTGCCGAACTTTACGGCGTCACGACGCCGCTGATCACCAAAGCCGACGGTTCCAAAATGGGCAAATCGGTCAGCGGCGCGATCTGGCTGCATGAAGATCAACTGCCCACTTATGATTACTGGCAATTCTGGCGCAACACCGATGACCGCGATGTTGGCAAGTTCATGCGACTGTTCACCGATTTGCCCGTGCAAGACATCTCCAGACTGGAGCAACTCCGTGGCAGCGACATCAACGCGGCGAAGGTGATTTTGGCCAATGCCGCAACCGCACTGTGCCGAGGCGTTGACGCAGCCGCCGCCGCCGAAGCGACCGCGCATCAGGTGTTTGCAGACGGGTGTGCGGGCGGCGATCTTCCCACTCTCATCGTCGAAAACGCTTCGATAGCGCTGACCGATGCGCTCGTCGGCCTTCACTTTGCCACGTCAAAGGGCGAGGCAAAACGCCTGATCAAAGGCGGCGGCGCGCGCGTTGACGGTGTGCAGGTGAGTGACGAAGCAGCCGTTGTAGCGCTTGGCGACGTGGCCGTGCGCCTGTCTGCGGGCAAAAAGAACCACGGAATTTTGAAACGGGGTTAGGGCGTGGTGATTTCCTCAACTCTCGTCTCCCCGCACTTGATGCGGGGCTAGGCTTTAAGCGGCACCAACGAAGAAGAAAGCCAAACCCCGCATCGAGTGCGGGGCGACGGTTCAATGTGAAACCGTCCTGCTCCAGACCTAAGGGCAGCCACCGGGTCGCACCAAAACGGCGTCATCTCCCCGCCCAATTAGACGCTGCGTTAACCAGCTTAATCCCACGTTCATGGCGCGAAAACGACCAAACAGGACGGGGATGAACCATGGCAATTCAACAGAGCCAGCAGACGTTAGACGATCAGCGCGCCGATGTCAGACATGAGATCGCGGGCCACCAGATGATGCTGACGTCAAAATATTTTACCGAACAAATCATCGTGAAGAACATCGCACGGCTCGGCTTTCTGGCGCGATCACGCGTCGTTTACCGAACGGGCGATCTCGTCACACTTCACCTGCCGCACATCGGCGCGGCAAGCGCGACAATCATCTGGCAAAACAGCGGCCAATTCGGCGCGCGCTTTCACTCCCCGATTGACATGGCGCTATTCGGCTCGCTCCTGCAAGGATTGCGTTTCGCCGAGATTACCGACGATCAGGCGTAGGCAACACGCACTGCGCGACGCCGCATAGCGCCACCGACAATGCCAAAACCGGCGATCATCATTGCCCAACTCGCTGGCTCGGGAACGGGCGTCAACAGGTAAGCACGCACGATGCCGTTTGGATCGAGGCCAACACCAACAATCTGTCCGCGATCATTGATCGATTGTGCCGCTTGTGTTTGCCAACCGTTAAGGTTGATCACGAGCGAATCGAGCGCTGTCGCGACATAGCCGTTGCCGGTCAAATTCCAGATTTGGCCCGACGTATCCAAATTGCCACTTGAATCGTTTGCAAACCCTACGACTGTACCAAAACTGTTGATCCCGCGCGTCGTTGATTGATCATAGCCGACGCCGGTGGGATTGAGGAGGAACTGGTTTGCGCCCGACCAAACCGCACCCAATATTCTACCGTCAAATAAGAAAACCTGGCCCGCGACGCTACCCGCGTCGTTGATCGCGCGCGCGCGCGAGCGGAACTGATCCTGACCAAGCGCAAGAATGGTCAGCGAGCCGTCTGGATTCCAGAGCACACCGCGTTGGCTATTGTTGGCAAGGCGGGCGTTGCCTGCAATTGCACCCGATTCGTTGATCGCACTTCCGGTTGAATTGGCAATTGCGCCAAAACCAGTTGAAAGCGCAGTGGCGATGCCGCCGTGCCAAACCACAGCAGTCTGACGGCGCGCGTTGGAAACTACTGGAAAACCTCCTTGCACCGCTTCGTTGCCGCCTGAGATCAACGCATAGCCCGTTGCAACGCCTGCATTATTAACATCCAACGCACCCGCCGAAGCAAAACCGGCAAGCCCACCAAGCTGCGTCGTAGTTGTTGTAGTCAACAATGCCGCACGATCATTGCCGCCCGCCGACTGAATGACTGCGGCCGATGTGCCGCTATTGTTAATCCCGCGAATGACTGTATTCGTGCCACCCGAAAGCGTCGGCAATACCGTCAACCCGCCATCAAAGCGAACGCCAACATTCTGACTCTGATTCTGATCGCCTGATTCGCCGCCGATCGCGCCCGAATTTGAAATTGTCCGCGCGATACTGCTCACTTGTCCGGGCGCAATGCCAAGGTCGGTGAGGCGGTACAGCGTTGCCGCCTCCGCACTTGGTGTAACCGTGGCGAGTGCCACTGCAATCAATGCATGTGAGATTTTCATTGCGGCGACCCCGTTTATAGTTCGGTTTTATTGCTGGAGACAGTTAGCGCATTTTTAAGGCAGTTCGAGAAAATTCTTACATCGTGACGTGTCATTTTGGGACGGGCCTCACCCAGACCGCAGCAACGCCACTGCGCCGTCGCGTTCGAACAAATAGAGCGCCGTCCGTGCCGCCGCGCCGCGCGCGCCTTCAAGGCCACCGTCCCGGTCGACAAGCAAGCGTGCATCGTCGGTTGCGCTGCGGATCAGGCTGGCGATCTGTTCGGGCGAGGCGAGGCGAAACACCGCTTCGCCCGATTGCCGCAGCCCAAGAATTTCACCCGCACCGCGCAGCCGCAGATCCTCTTCGGCAATTTTGAAACCGTCGCCCGTTTCGCGCATCAGCGCAAGCCGCGCGCGCGCGGTTTCGGAGAGCGTATCACCGCGCAGCAGCAGGCAAACCGAACGCGCGCTCCCCCGGCCGACCCGGCCGCGTAACTGGTGAAGCTGCGCCAATCCGAAACGCTCTGCCTCTTCGATGATCATCAGCGTGGCATTGGGCACGTCGACACCGACCTCAATCACCGTCGTCGCGACAAGGATGCTCAGGTCGCCGCGCTCGAATGACGCCATGACAGCGTCTTTTTCAGGCCCCTTCATCCGTCCGTGGATCAATCCGATCCGCTCGCCAAACCGCAGCCTGAGCGACGCGGCGCGTGCTTCGGCAGCAGCGCGGTCGCTTGTTTCGCTTTCCTCGACCAGCGGGCACACCCAATAGCCCTGCCCCCCGCTTTCGATATGTCTTGCCAGACCGTTTAATACTTCATCAACGCGGCCAAGCGCCATGACGCGCGTATCGATCGGCTGACGTCCCGGCGGCATTTCATCAAGGCGACTGACGTCCATTTCGCCGTAATGCGTCAGCGTCAGCGTGCGCGGGATGGGCGTTGCGGTCATCACCAGCAGATGCGGCGGACGTTCGGCCTTTTGCGTGAGCAGCAGGCGCTGTGCGACGCCAAACCGGTGTTGCTCATCAATCACCGCAAGCCCGAGGTTGCGGTAGGTGACCGCTTCCTGAAAAATCGCGTGCGTGCCGACGAGGATATTGATCGAACCGTCTGCCAGCCCCATCAGTGTCGCTTCGCGCGCGCGCCCCTTGTCACGCCCCGTCAGGATCGCGACGTTGACGGGAAGCCCCGCAAGCTGGCTTTTGAGCGTTTCGAAATGCTGCCGCGCCAGAATTTCGGTCGGCGCAAGCATCGCCCCCTGCGCGCCTGCCTCAACCGCGATCAGCAGCGCATTGAGTGCAACAAACGTCTTGCCCGAACCGACATCGCCCTGGAGCAGCCGCACCATTGGCGAGGATTGCTGAATGTCGCCCTCAATCTCGGCAATCGTCCGGCTTTGCGCGTGTGTCGGTGTGTAGGGCAATTTGAGCAAGTTGCGCAGGTGCCCGTCGCCCTTCAAAGGATGCCCTTTGCGCCGCCGCGAGGACGCGCGGACAAGCATCAGCGCAAGCTGGTTGGCAAATATCTCGTCATAGGCAAGCCGTTCGCGCGCCACTGGATTTCCGGGATCATGATGCGCCGTCGCTATCGCCTCGCGCCAGCTTGGCCAATGATGCCGCGCGCGCAGGCTCGGTTCGATCCATTCGGGCAGGTCAGGCGCGCGCGCCAAGGCTTGTTCGGCAAACTGGCCAAGCCTGCGCGCGGTGATCCCTTCGGATAGCGGATAGACCGCCTCGCTGAGCGGAAGCTTATCGCGTTCGGCGGGTGCCATCACATGATCGGGATGGACGATCTGGCGTTCCTGCCCGTAAAGCTCGACGCGGCCCGAAATGATCCGCGCCTCGCCAAGCGGCAGCAGTTTGCGCGCATAGCCGCCACCGCCGCCAAAATAGGTCAGCGTCAGGTAATCCCCAGCACTATCGACCGCCGCCACACGAAACGGCCCGCGCGCGCCGCCTTGACGGTAATCGACGGGCGTCACTTCGATGATGATGTTGGTTCCAGGCGCGGCGTCATCAAGCCGCGACACGCTCTGCCGCTCGATCATCCCGCTTGGCAGGTGGAACAGCACGTCAATCACGCGCGCCAATCCCAGCCTTGCCAGTGGTTTTGCAAGGCCCGCACCGACACCCTTCAAGGCTTCGATCTCGGCAAACAGTGGATTGAGTAATTCAGGGCGCATGGCTACGGAGGCCTGCATAACCCAGTCGGCAGGCAGTTGAAACGCCCGTCGGCCAATTGCGCGTGGAAAAATGATGGATCGTGGCAATCGCCTTAAACGGCTCAAGTTCAGAAGCTGGCACCGCGGCACGCGTGAGGCCGATATGATGATCGGCGGCTTCTTCGATACGTATGCCGAACGCTGGAACGATGCCGAAATTGACTGGTTCGAAGTTTTCCTTGAAGAACAGGATGTTGACATCATGGCATGGGCGCTTGGCACGCAAGTGGTGCCCGCGCAGTTTGACGGCGCTCTCATGATGGCATTCCGCCGCCTTGACTATCTGACACTCCCCAATTGAGCCGCGCATCATGACTGAAGTCCTGTCCCGCATCATTGCCGCCAAAGCGCCGCTGACATTATCAGGTGTGCCTGCCGGGTTTCTGCCGTGGTTGCTCAGCGACGTTGCGCGCGGTGCTGCAGGACGTGCGGTCTATATCGCCGCCGACGAAGCCGCGATGCGGGGAGTTGCCGAAACGGTCGGTTATTTCGCGCCAGAGGTGGATGTGCTTCAATTCCCAGCGTGGGATTGCCTGCCCTACGACCGGGCTTCGCCGTCGCTGCGCTCGACATCGGAACGGCTGGCGACGCTTGCCGCGCTGCAACGCACATCCGCCCGCCTGCAACTCGTCATCACGACGATCAACGCGATCTCGCAGCGCGTCTTGACGCCGTTCCGCATCCGTCAGCTAACCGCGATCCTCAAACCCGGCGAACGGATCGACCGCGACCGGCTGGCGTCGCTGCTTCAGGCGAACGGCTATGTCCGCAGCGATACCGTTGCCGATGCCGGTGAGTTTGCGGTGCGCGGTAGCCTTGTCGATCTGTTTCCATCGGGCGAAACGCACGGTCTCCGCCTCGATTTTTTCGGCGATGAGATCGAAAGCATCCGCAGTTTCGATCCCGCAGACCAGCGCAGCATCGCGCGCGTTGAATCGTTCACATTGCTCCCGGCGTCCGAAGCTTTGCTCGATGAACAGGGGATCAAGCGGTTTCGCAGTGGTTACCGCGCGCTATTCGGCGCCACCGCAACGGGCGATCCGCTTTATCAGGCGGTGTCTGACGGGCGTCGCCTTGCGGGTATGGATCACTGGCTACCGCTGATCGAGGAAAAGATGGCGACGCTGTTCGATCATCTGGGTGACGGGCTGGTGTTCATTCGCGACAGCGGCGTTGTCGGCGCGGCGCAGGCCCGCTTTGAGGCCATTACCGATTATCACGCCAACCGCGTCCGTGCGGCAACCGCCGATCCCGGAAGCTACCGCCCGCTTTCGCCTGAAACACTCTATCTGAGTGCGGGCGAATGGGACAATCAAGTCAAGACGCGCGCGATCCATCTGACGACGGCGTTTAGCGAGCCTGCATCGGCGACCGTCATCGACTTCGCA
>JAYVVW010000246.1:0-1892 GCA_043786595.1 Sphingomonadales bacterium
GTTCCTTCTCCACCATCGTTGCGTGAAGATAATCGAGCGTGCGGCAATAGGTTTTCCGATCTTCGGGCCGCCCGCTGCACACGCCCTTTGCGGCGACAAGCCAATAGGCATCCATGACTTCGGGTGACATTGGCGCCATCCCGCTTGGCGGCGGGATGCTGTTGTTGATCATCAAACGGGTTTGCTGATAATGTTCAACGGCTAATTCATGATTGCCTGCGGCTGCATGCGCGACGCCCAACCACATCGATGGAAAGCCGAGGTCCACACATCGCTGGGCGTCTGCGATGGCTGCATCGACATCGCCCAAGTTAAGCTGCCCGGCCGAGCGGCACATATAATGTCTGCCGTCGACAGGGTCTTGATCAATGGCCTCGTCAATGTAGCGCATGCCTTTGCGGGTCAGTCCGCAAAACAGCAATAGCGTGCCCAACCTGACTGCCACAGCCGGGTTGTTCGGCTCAACCTCATATCCCTTGAACGCCATATCAAGGGCACCGACGATGTTGTTTTGGGTAAATTGGTGCAGACTGAGCAAGCCGTAAGCCATCCCCAAATTGGGCTTGATCGCCATCGCCTTGCGCACGCAATCCGCCATCATGGCCGAGGACTGGCTGGTGCCGGCGAGGTAAATACCCATGCGTTGATGCACATCGCCCAATAACACCCATGCTTCGGCAAAATTGGGATCAAGCGCAACTGCTTCCTCAAGCAACGCGGCCGCTCGCGTCAGAACACCGTCGCCAAACAAGCGCGCATTCAGCGCACGGCCTTGCAGATATAGATCATAAGCCACTTTGCTGTACGTCATGCCGCGCACCAGCGGCTCGTCCAGGACAAGGCCCAGCTTTTCAGCCAGCGCCGCTGTTACCGCCTGCGCGACGGTTTCCTGCAGCGCGAAAATATCGTCCAGCGATCCATCATAGCGATGCCCCCAGCTTTCAAAGCCCGTCTCACCATCGATCAGCCGCACAAAAATGCGGACGCGCTCGCCTTGAACCGCCCCGGGATTGTCGGAGGCCCCAACTCCTGAGAGGAAGGGCCTGTTATGAGCAAGACAACGAACAAGTTTTCACCCGAGGTTCGCGCCCGTGCGGTGCGGATGATATTGGACCACGAGGGCGATTATCCGTCGCGCTGGTCGGCCGTGGTGTCGGTTGCCGACAAGATCGGCTGCGCCCCGCAGACGCTTCACGAGTGGACGAAGAAGGTCGAGGTTGACAGCGGCAGGCGGGCTGGCGTGCCGACGGAGACAGCCGACAAGCTGAAGGCGTTGGAACGCGAGAACCGCGAGCTGCGGCAGGCCAACGAGATTCTCCGCAAGGCATCAGCATATTTTGCACAGGCGGAGCGAGCCCGAACCCTTGGCGCCCGTTCAAGCGATGATTACGTTTATCGATGATAACCGTGGTTCTCACGGGCCAGATATCAGGTGATTTGGCCGATCTGCAATGTCCTGCCGCCATTCGGATCAATGATCCCCCGGATCATCGATTCCCCTCATGCACCCTTCAACATACCACAAGCATGTCGCGCAACGACGCGATCCATTGCGCCTGTCGGTGCGGGCAAGGCGTGATATTGCGCTCAAGCCCGAAGTGGCGCGCGTGTTCGCCGAGAACTTTGCGGTCTACGGCGTCCGCAAAGTCTGGCGACAGATGGTGCGCGAAGGGTTCGCCATAGCCCGTTGCACCGTCGAACGGCTGATGCGCGATATGGGTTTGCAGGGGGTGATCCGGGGCAAGCCCGTTCGCACCACGATCAGCGACAAGGCGGTGCCGTGCCCGCTCGATCACGTCAACCGACAGTTCCGTGCACCAGCGCCGAACAGGCTGTGGGTGTCGGACTTTACCTATGTCTCGACCTGGGGCGGATTCGTCTACGTGGCGTTC
>JAYVVW010000247.1:0-47033 GCA_043786595.1 Sphingomonadales bacterium
TCGCAATAATTGAGCGCAACACCCAGCTTGAACACGCCGCAGCATCGACACGAGCCTTGGCGCGCGAAGTGAACCACCGCGTCAAAAACAATCTGCAGATGGTAATGAGCCTGATCAGCCTTCAGGCCGTTCAGTTAAAGGACTCAGCGACCCGAGACGCGCTTGATCAGACGCGGATCAGGATCGGGGCGCTCGCACTGATCCACCGGTTGCTCTACGAGCAAGGCGATGAAAGCGAACATGGCCGGGTCGATATGGACCGGTTGTTTGCAGAACTTTGCACCCAGTTGCGTTCAAACAGCGGCGCGCGCGCCGCGATTGATCTCAGTTGCAAATCGGACGTCGGCATACAGCCCGTTGATCACGCCAATCCCATCGCATTATTCACAGTTGAAGCCGTTGCAAACGCATATCGCCACGCATTCCCCGGTGATCGGGGCGGGTGCATTACCGTGAGGCTTGCAAAAGAGAGCGATCACCTGATTTTGACGATTAGCGATGACGGCATCGGATTTGATCCAGCGCGCGAAAACCAATCAATGGGGCTCGAATTGATGCGCGCCTTTACAACGCAGGTTGACGGCACATTGTCGTTTGAAGACGGGCCGCTACCGGGCGTCAATATCATTCTTCGTTATCCGGTGTCGTAAGCTCGGCACCCCCAATAACCGTCATTGCGAAGGAGTGAAGCGACTGCGGCAATCCAGACAGTGCCGGAAACACTGGAGGACTGGATTGCCGCGCTTCGCTCGCAATGACGAAGTCGAGGTTGATGGAGCCCCGCTATTTGATCGGATAACCTGCCAGCCATTCGTCGCGGCGGTCCCAAATTATTTTCCATTTTTGTACCGATTTTCCGGGCTCGTCGCGCTTGCCAGCCGCAAAGCGCGAACCGAACAACCGCGCCAGTGCCCAGAGCCGGTAAAGCATCAGACCGGCGCATAATTTTGCCGGCCCCCAGTGTTTGCGCATCAGCGTTACCCTGCCCCGCGTAATCTTGATCATTTTTTCGGTCAGCGATGCTTCAGAGCCACCACCCAGATGAATGATTTCGGCATCGGGTGAAATCCCAGGCCGCGCGCCCAGTTTCTGCGCGCGTAAACAAAGGTCAGTTTCTTCTGCATACATGAAGAACGTCGGGTCAAACGCGCCAAGTTCAGTCCACAAACGATGATCAATCAAAAAGAAACAGCCCGTTACGATGTCGACATCGCGCTCGCTGTCGCGCTGCCAGTCACCATAAGCTTCGGCGTTGAACAGCGGCGATTTTGGAAACAGCCAGACGAGGCCGACCGCACCGCAGAACAGGCTCCACAGCGACATCTTCTTCCAGCACGAGGTTGGATTGAGCGAATGATCGGCAAACAATGTGCGCCCGCCCCAGATGCCGCGCCACGGTGTGCGATCGGCGAAGTCAACCAAGCCCGCCAGGCTTTTTTCAAATAGGATCGTATCGGGGTTGAGCAGCAGGATGCGTGCGCCGCGCGCGAATTGCGCTGCGATATTATTGCCCTGTGCAAAGCCGTGATTCTCGGCGCTCTCGATCAGCTTGACCACGGGCCATGCAGCCTTGATCGCCGCAGCCGATCCGTCCGATGATGCGTTATCAAGCAGGATCACTTCATAGCGACAGCGCGGCGGATAGCGAAAGAGTGAGGCAAGGCATTCGAGCGTGATATCACGTGTATTGTAGCTGATAATGATGATCGACAGCGCGGGTTCATCGTCGACTGCCGTTTCGATCTCGGCCATCAATAGGCTCGCGTTGAGACCAATGCGGGTACCGTGCGCGCGATGATGTACAAATCGCGGATCACCGACCAGTTTTCGATATAATTCAAATCGTGCTCAAGCCGCTTTTCGAGTTTTTCCTCGGTATCGGTTTCACCGCGCCAGCCGCAAACCTGTGCCCAGCCAGTCATCCCCGGCTTCACTTTATGCCGCGCCGCGTAGGTGGCCACAATATCGCCGAATAGACGCGTACCCGCGCGTGTTGACGCAGCATGTGGTCGCGGCCCGACAATCGACATCTCGCCGCCCAATACGTTGAATAATTGCGGCAATTCATCAAGGCTGGTTCGGCGCAGGAACGCGCCGACGCGGGTGATACGCGGATCGCTGCGGCGCGCCTGCGTGATCGCGTCAACCTGGCCCTGGTCTTCATACATTGACCGGAATTTCCAGATTTTGAACTTGCGATTGTTGAAACCCTCACGCGGCTGGCGAAAAAACACCGGGCCGCGACTATCGAGTTTGATCGCGACCGCGATCAGCAAGAATAGCGGCGTCAGTATCAGTGTGAATAACAAGCCGAGAATGACGTCTTCGAGCTTTTTCAAAACCTGATCAAAGCCCGAAATTGGCCGTTCAAATACGGTCATCACCGGAACTTCGCCAAGCATGACAAGCGGCCTTTGCGGAAACGCAAAGCTGGCAAGATCAGGCGCGAGCCTGATGCGGATCGGCGTCAGCGCAAGTTTTGTCACGATTTCCTGCAATCGTAATTCAGCAGACCACGGCAGCGCGACAATCACCTGATCGACCAAGCCGAGTCTGATCGCTTTGAGCAGCCCTTCGAGATTCCCGTTGAGCGGTAATTCGGTTTGACCAGCCTCGATGCGCGCATTGTCCCGGTCGTCAAAAAATCCAACTAAGTCGATCGTCAGTTTTTCATTGCCCTTGATATATTTTACGATCCGCTGCCCCTGCGCCCCTGCGCCAAAGATCGCGACGCGCTGATTGAACACGCCGCGCGTTTTGAGCCGCTGTAGCAAGTTCGTGGCGATCAAGCGGACGGTGCAAAGCGCCAGACCGCCCGAAACGAACCACGTGATTGCCCAGGCACGCGAGAAGATTTCGGACGTCTTGAACAGAAATCCCATCGTGAGCATGAACATCGCCGTCGCCGCCCAAGCGGTCAGCACGCGTCCTAGCCCCGATTTTAGCGAGAAGCGCACGTCAACATCATATACACCGGTCAAATCAGCGACGCCCGCGTAAAAGATTGTGCCGATGAAAATTGCATTGAAATAGGCTCGGCTCGCGTCGGGCGACAGGCTGAAAAGCATCACGTTCGCCGCAACAAATGCCACCAGTGCGACTGTGATAATCTCCGCCAGTCGCATCAGCAAAGAGCTCAATTCAAAAAGCGCCGGTGTTGGCTGGACATGATTGGCATGCGCGACGAGCGCAGGATCAAGGCGCGCGGCCTTGTTCGTTTCTGCGTGACGATCAAACTCCTGTTTGACTGGTACCTCATTCATCGCAGTGACCCGTCTTAGCGACCGAGTTTGGCTGAGAGTGCGCTGCCGATCAGTACAGGGCGACCGGCGGGGCGGACAGATGCGATCAGATCAGCGGCAAAACGCGCATTTAGCGCGAAGCCTTCCGCAACGGTCGGTTCAAGATTGGAAATCCGCACCAAAATCCCGTCTGGAATGATACCGCGAAACGCCAGACGAAGCTTTGCTATGCGCTGTTCGTCGCCGCTTTGTGGCAGCGCCTCGCCAATCCGCGACCAATAAGCGATATGTTCGGTGCGCAACTGCGACGTCGCGGTCATACGACGCGACGGAATAGCGACGCCATTTGCCAGCGGAATATCGACCGCGACACTTTCAACCACAGAAAAACCAAATGCAGGATAGCACACTTCGGGGCGATGCAATTGCAGCTGATCGCTTTGGGTATCGCCGTAAGCGAGCAGCGCCATCACGACGTGTCCGGCGGGGTTAATCATCGTGCGGGTGACGGTTTGTGCATAGAGCCTAGCCGCCAGACTGTCGTCGCTCTCAGGGGTCACCACGCCGCTTGATGGCATCTCGCTCCAGATACCAAACCCCTGCGGAATGATATCCTCAAGCTTTGCCTTGCCAAGCAACGACATGCGATCACGCGGCGTGGCCGCATACGCACTACCAGCAGCAAGCACGCAAGCGCCACCAATCACAAATTCACGACGCGAAGTCATTGAACGTCCTTTGTAAGGTAGCGGCGGACCGGCGTCAGCAGCTTATCAACCGCAAAGATGCTGAGCAATGCCACGACGAACATGATCATGCCCGCAGTCGAATGCAAGAAGCCCTGCGCAGCGGCATTACCAAAATGATAGGTGATCAGCACCAGCAGCAGCACGCGCACCAAATTCGCGAACATCGCGGCGGGCAAGATGAAAAAGAACAGCAGCATCGAATAACGCCACGACGCGTTGTGCAGCAGATAAATGTAAAACAGGCTGATCGCGGTCAGGCTGACAATCGAATTGAGCCCGGCGCAGGCATCTTCAACAAGCAACTGATACTGCGCGATCACAAGCGTGACGCCTTCGCGCGCAATCGGATAGCCTGCGGCATCAAGGATCGCCGTTGCACTGTGTGAAATATAGGATTTAAGCGGCGCAGTAATCCCGTCAATCAGCCAGCCAGGCAATGGCACGATGAATATCAGGTAGAGAATCGGGAACCAGAACCGCAGCAACACCGCAGCGCCGAGGTAACGATATGCGATCGAGACGAGCACCGCGATCGCGGCAAACACCTCGACACTCAGAAACGAAAACGCCCGGCCAAAAACATACATCAGCAGGAAGCCTGTGATCAGCGTCCATGCGATCCAGCGATTGCCCGGTCGCTTCAAAGCCGCCACTTCGGGCCAGGCGCGGACGAGCAGCCATGCCGCCGTCGCCAGAACGATCGGGCCGTGGACACCGGCTTCGGCGGTCCAAGCCTCCTGCGCTAGCCGAATGAGCGTTGGCACAAGCAACAACGCCAAACCAAGCCACAGCGGCCAATGCGAACGCAGCACGCGCATTTCGGAGCGGTCGGCGAAGCTGGTGCGGCTAGCGATCATGTCCATTCGCTGGCGGCCTCAATAATCGTTGAGCACGGTGCCGACAATTGTCGAGCGGTCGGCACGCAGCAAGGCGACAAGCGTTGCGACGTCTTTTACATGCGATTTATGCTTGCGCGCGACAATCAGGCTATAGCCCGCGACCGTCGCAACGCGCTGTGCATCGGTGCAGATATTGGTTGCGGTGGTATCAATGATCGTCAGCTCAAATTCGCGCAGTAGCTGATCAACGAACAGTTTGAACCGCCCGCCTGCCAACAGTTCCTGCGGGTTAGGCTGAAGCGCGCCCGCGGTGACCACCGACAATCCCTCAAGCGAAGTCGACTGAAGGATAGCATCAATCGACATATCAGGGTCGGCCAGATATTCGCCGAGGCCTTGATGGCTTTCTTCAAGCCGGAATAATCCCGCAATCTTGGGCGTCCGCAAATTGGCGTCGACCACAACGGTGGTCACGCCGATCTGTGCCATGGCGGTCGCAAGATTTGCCGCAACAAACGTGCTTCCGGTATCGGCAGTTGCCGAACAAATTGCTAAGGCACGGCGCCCTTCACGAACATGCTGCGCCATGATCCGCGTCCGCAACCCGCGAATGGCTTCGGCTTCAATGCTGTCAGGTGATTCGAGAATGACGATGGTTTCGAAAAGCGACGAAACAGGCTCGCTTTCGATTGCACCCGTCGCTTCGGTGCTGGCGGCATAACCGGTCAGAGCGGTTTCACCAGCATCGGGTGTTTCGGCTTCGGTTGGCTTTTCAAGCGCGATACTGTCAGGCATCAAAAGGACTCCGCAATTTGCCGTTGGCGGCGATCGGCAATACGCTCACGAAAGCGCCGCGCAAGACGGCGATACCAGCTATTATAATTGTCGGGCTGGCCGATAACCGCAAAAACCGGGGCCTTTGCGGCATAGGCAAGATCTTCGTCGCTGCGAACCCTGCGACCGAACAATTCGATGAGAAGTGCAAGCCCGATGCCAAGCGCTGCACCAAAGCCGATCGATCCAAAGATGATCAAGGGGATATTGGGCGAAGACGGTTTGTCGGGAACGGTGGCTTCACCGAGCGGGGTAATCGTGGTTTCGTTCGTGCTCGCTTCAAGTCGCAATTGCGCTTCACGCCCCGCAGCCTTGGTATATTGATCACGCTTGACATCAATATCGCGGTTGATCTGGTCAAGCTTGTCGAGCGTATCACGTTGCGCAATCACGCGCGATTTTTGCGCATTATAGGCCGCATCGATTTGACGAACGGCAGCACTGGTTGACGGGCGCTGATTGGCCGCTGCGACCGCTGCATTTTCCTTTGCGACTTCGCCTTGAATGACCGACTTCTGCCGCACCAGTGACTGGTAAGTCGGATGGTTTGGACCCAAAGTCTGTGCGGCCTGCGCGATCTGCTGATTAAGTGCAGCAAGCTGTAAGCTGGCACCACCTGGCGGCGCAACGAATGGAGGGGGGGCCGATTGCAGCGCCGAAGAGGCTGCTGCTGACTGGCCGGTCAACGTATCGAGCTTTGCGCTTTCGACATCGACGCTGTTGGGCTGGATCGCAATGTTATTGGCTTTGGCAAAGGCTGAGCGCTCGGCCTCGGCGGCAACTAATGCATTTTTGGCTTTCTCGGCCTGCTCACGGTACCAATCAGCGTCGCGACCGGCGGTATCGCGCCGCATCTGAATCGTCGTATCGATGTAAACATCGCGGATGACCGTCGCGATCCGTTTGGCGATGTCGGGGCTTGCCGACGTATATTTGATTTCAATGATGTTGCTGGGCTCGACGACCTGTGCGCTCGTATCATCAAGCACCTGCTGCGCGAGCCAGCGACGTATGTCATTGCCCTGCCCGCCGGTCGCGCGTGCATATTGATTAACAAGCTCGGGCTCGGTCGCCCAGCCCAGTTTATCAACGACGCGCCCGGCGGTCTGCTCATCCTCGATCAGTTCGGTCTGCGTTTTGACAAACGCGCGGTACTGGCTGCCAATCGCAACACCAGTGACAGGATCTGGCGTCAGTGTGTCGAGCATGACACGCACCGTTGATTCGTAGCGCTTTGGCAAGGTCTGCGAGATGATCAGTGCCACAAGGAAGCAACTGAGCAGCGCCGCGAGCATGATCATCCGCCGTGCTGCCAAAATGCGCAAAAATTGGATCAGGCTCATCGTGCTATTTCCTTGAGCAACAAATTAAAACGCGCGCTGCCCGACGACAACAACATCGCCCGGTAGGATCGGTTCATCGAGCGCAAGCCGGGTTTTCTTGCCCGCACGGTACACATCGACCCGCTTGGCCGATCCCGCCGGCGTCAAGCCGCCGCCGCGCGCCACCGCTTTACGCAGTGTCATCTGGTCACGGATCGGATAGACACCTGGTGCATTGATCGCGCCGTAGACATAGAATGTTTCAGCGGCGGGCACGTAAATTTTGTCACCCGGCGCTACGAACGGATCGTCATCTACCGACCCTGTCGCCAATTTTTCAAACGGCAGCTTGACCTCACCGCCCGCGATCCTGCGCAAAATGACATATTCGGCGCCATCGCCGCGGATGCCACCCGCGCGAGCAATAATTTCAGAGACGCGGTAGCCACGATCAACCGGCTGCAAGCCGGGCTGGGCGATCGCGCCAAGCACGACGACATAGCGGCTTGCGTAGCTCGATACTTCGATGCTGACGATGGGGTTCGAATAATATCCGCCTGTTTTGAGCGTTGCGGCAATCTTCTTCGCGAGTGAGACAGGCGTTTCGCTTGAGACAGCCGTGCTACCGACGAACGGCAACACCAACGAGCCATCAGCGCGAACACGACCGCGTGTCGTAAACTCAGGCTGACCCAGCACCGAAACTTCGATCACGTCATCGGGGCCCAGAATATAGCCCGAATCGCTTTTGGTGGGGGCGGGCGCAGCCGGCGCAGACTGTGCCGCCGCAGGAAGCGTTGTCGGCGCTGCCGCTGGTTTCTGCGCAGCGACGGCGTTCGCCCAGAGGCCGGTTGAGACCAGAATCAGAGCAGCAGCGATTCGACCAAAAGCCAATTTCATATTCAAAGCCCCATGTACCGCATGTTAAAAGTTGAAATTGACGCCAAGTGAGACACTTGCCGCATTATAGTTAAAGAACTGGTTATCCGAACGACGAAAAGATTTCTGCCCGCTCAGCGAAAACCCGATCGGCCCCGGGGGACGGTAGCGTGCGCTTGCAAACACGGTCGTCGATCGTTCGCTCCCGCCAAATCGATTAGGCGGCAGCAGCGGCGAATCGCGCAGCTGGCGCTTGGTGCGCGTTGCCCCGCCACTCAACTGGATCGTGCGACCAAGCACATAGGTTGCATTGGCGTTGTAACTATCATCAATCGAATAGCTGATATCAAGCCGGTTTGATTGCTGAACCTGCCGCGAATATCCCAGCAGAAGCTGTAGTCGGTCACTCACAAGCACAGTGATATCGGCCGATCCCGACGCGCCGCTATAGCCTCGCGTATTGGTGAGCGATGGCTTCACGACGGTATATCCGGCCGATAGATTGGCCTTGAGCCGCAATCCGATATCGCGGCGGAAACGCAGCCCGCCGCTGAATACATCAATGTTGTCACCAACACGTGATCCGACAAGTGCTGCCCGTTTTGGATAACTGCCACGACGATACGACCCATATACAGAAATCTCGCCGATCGCCGGGCTTAAATATCCAAGCGACGCGCCGATTGTGGTTGAGCGGTAATCACTGACTTCGCGCAGCGCTGCGCTGTTTGTCACAGTGATCCGATCAAAGGTGATGGCGGGCTTGATCCCGATCGTGTCGGTGCAGCGCAGCCCGGCCTTGAGTCCCAACGTCTGCTCGGCATTGCGGATTCTGCCGGGTGTTAGCGTAAAGAAATCTGCCAGATCGCTTTGCTGGCGAACAAAATTGACCCCCGTCTGCGCAAGGCAGTCTGCGCCGATTGTGATATCGTCATTACCTTGAAGGTTGATTCGCTCGCGGTTCAGCTGCCGGTTGTTGCGATGAAAATCATATCCGATACCGCCGATGAGCGTCAGCGTTTGCCGACCAAGCGGCTGTAAAACATCCACGCTAAGCGACGGCGAAATTCGGAAGTCGCCGCGTGACAGTCCGCGGGGATCAGGAAAACCCTCAGGGCGGCGCAACACATTATCTTCGTAGGTCTGCGTGGTATTGATCGAAATATCAACCCGGCGCGTTGGCGTTTCTTGTGCCTGCGCGCCCTGACCCCAGCAAGCGAGCAATCCACCAACGCAAATTCCAAGTCTCAAAACCGTACTCCTTTCCGCACACACTTTCCGCAGATGCCCGAAAAAGGCGAGAATCGCGTCTAGGTCAATCGCCAGCCATTTGCAAAAAATATCGCGCAATCGCCATTCTGACCAGAGGCTTATCGCATGCAATGAGGGTTAACCTTGCAAAAAGATTTGTCGACTAAAGCGAAAGGCGTGAGCGCAAATCAAGACCGCATTATTGCAACGCCATTTTTGTTCGCGTGATTTGAACTTGTCGCTGGCCTTGATTAGATGTCCGGCTTGGTTCACTCTGTGTAATATATGCGCCGTGATCGACGCGGCGTGAAGGAAGCGACGATGCAAACTCCCTATGACTGGCTTACCGTTGCAATCTTTGCCGGACTGATTGTTATCTTTCTGCAACGCTCAGTCGGCGATGACGAGCCGGTTGATTCGATCTGGCACTATCTTCCGCCAGCAGTCGGATGCGCCGTGGCCAATCAGCTCGGCAATCATGGTTACGACATTTGGGCAATTCTTGGCATCGTTGCCGTCCTCGCCTATATTGCCATCATCATCAAACCATTCACGGTTCGCCGCTAACAACAAGCCAGGCTGCGACCTAAGTTATTAAAGGATATTGTGTGGGGTTGAAGAAGAAGATTCTCGGCTGGTTTGGAACTCAATCAAACCAATCCGATGGTGCAACGCGCGGGATCACACTCAACTGGCCGATCAGGGCCGTATCGAAAGACGACCGGCACGACAAAAGCGCGTTCCCGCGGTTTCGCATGTCTCCGATCGGCGAAATCGCACCGCGAAGCGAAAGCGCGCGTTTCGCGCAGGCGCGCGTCGCATTGCGCACCGTATTTACGCCGGCACAGCCCGTTACCGATCGCCGGCTGTTCGCAGGTCGGCTTGAAATTCTCCAACGCCTGATTGAGGTTATCGAAAATCGTTTGTCGCACGTCGTCGTTTTTGGTGAACGCGGAATCGGCAAAACATCGCTTCTGCACATTTTGGCCGATCTTGCGACCGAATCGCGTTATGTTGTAGTAAACGGAACCTGCGGCGCAGGATCACGCTTCGATGAGATGTTTCGCAAACTACTCGGCGGGATCCCCATCCTGTATCTCAAGGACGTTTCGCCAACGGGCCCGGAAGTTGAAAGTGGCGCAACGCTTGCCAGCCGTTTGCCAAGCGGTGAATTTGATGCACGCGAACTGAGCGACCTTCTCAGCCAGATTACGGGCACACGCATCCTCATCATTCTCGACGAATATGACAGGCTCGAAAACGAGCAGTTCCGCCAATATACCGCTGAACTGATCAAAAATCTGTCGGATCGCGCCGCGCCTGTGCAGATCATTATTGCCGGAGTGTCGTCGAATCTGCACGAGTTGATCGGCTATATCCCGTCAATTCGCCGGAGCGTGATTGGCCTGCCGATGCCGCATATGACGCTCGATGAAACGCGCGCGCTGATGCAGTTGGGCGAGAAAAATGCAAACGTCAGCTTTGCACCCGAATGTGTTCATCTGATCCACGCATTGTCGAACGGTTCGCCCTATATGGCGCGGCTCATGTGCCATCATTCAAGCGGGATCGCGCTTGACGGGGGCCGGCTCAACGTCACGGTGTCGGATATCGAAGTCAGCCTCGACCGAATGGTCGAAGAGGCTGAGGGTCGGCTTACGTCAGCAACGGCGCAACGCGTGCGCCGCCTTGATATCGGTACACAAAGCGCACTCCTTGGCAGCATCGCGCGGGTCGCTTCGACGCCAGACGGCTGGTTCAGCCGTAGCGATCTCAATGCAGGACTTGCCAGCGCGGCGGAAGGCGAATCGGCAATGCGCCTCGTAGAAACAACGCTCTTGCCCGCAGGATTGATCGAAATCGGCGCTTCCGATCCCGAGCCGCGTTATAAATTCATTGATGAAGGGCTTCCCAATTATCTGTGGATGATGGTCGCGCGGCGTCAGATGGAGACGGGGGCCAGTCGGTCTGCGGCATGATACCCGCCGCGCCGATCACGGCGACTAATCGTGACGGCGTCTCGATCATCATCCCGCACCTCAACCAGCATGAGGCGCTTGAACGCTGCCTCGCCTCGCTCGACGCACAGGAAGGCGTCGATTGCCCGGTTCAGGTCATCGTGGTCGACAACGGATCGCGCGTGTCACTCGACGCGCTTGCAGCCAGACGCCGCGATGTCGAATTCTTGGTCGAAACCCAACCCGGACCGGGCATGGCGCGCAACACAGGCGTCGCCGCTGCGCGCCATGCCCGCCTGATGTTCATCGACGCCGATTGCCGTGCACACCACCATTGGATCGTCCGCGGCCTGGTGGGACTGGCAGGTGCCCCCATCTGTGGTGGCGACGTGCAAATTGACGTAGCCAACGCGCCCGAGCTAACCGCAATTGAAGCGTATGAAAGTGTATTCGCCTACCGCCAGACGCTCTACATTCGGCGCGACGGTTTTTCGGGAACCGGCAATCTTGCAACGACACGCGGCATTTACGAACGGATCGGGCCTTTTGCCGGAATCGGTGTCGCCGAAGATCGCGACTGGGGCCAGCGTGCGCGCACGATGGGCATCATCACCCAATATCGCGCAGACATGATCGTGTATCACCCTGCGCGCGAATCAATCGAAGAACTCAAGCAAAAATGGCGCCGCCACGTCGCGCATGATCTGGCAAAACACCGCAGCGATGGAAAATCAAACGCCCGCTGGCTGCTTCTCGCAGGCGCAGTCGCCGCGTCAATCATCCCGCACGCATTCATGACGCTGCGTTCACCCCGCCTGTCAGGCACGCGCAACCGCTACGCAGCGATCAGCGTGCTTGCGCGAATACGGGTTTTTAGAGTTGCAGAGATGGTTCGAAATCTGCGCGCTGGTGCCACTGATCACTCGGCTGCGTGGAACCGCAGTTAGGGCGCCGTGGTTGTCTCGCGACGACCGTGGACTTAATGTAACCTATTATCGCTTTCTTGAGGGTCGCAGTGATATCAATCGGCACATATTCGGGATTTGACTGACTTATGAAAATTGCAGTTTTGGGTTTGGGTTATGTCGGCTGCACGGCAATAGCCTGTTTGACGCGTCAAGGTCATGAGGTTGTCGGGATCGATGTCAGCGCAGACAAGGTGGCAGCGATTGCAGGTGGTAAGTCGCCGATCAGCGAACCGATGGTCGAAGATATGCTTGGCGAAGCGCTGCGTGCAGGCCGTCTTTCAGCTTCAGTCGAGATTGGCCGCCATCTTGACGATTGCGACCTTGCGATTATCTGCGTCGGCACGCCGAGCGGTGCTGACGGCGCGCACAACATGCGGTACATTATCCAAGTCACGCAACAGATTGCAACCGTAGTCGACCGGGCGCGTGGCAAGCGGCTGACCGTGGCGTACCGGTCGACGATGCGGCCCGGTACAATTGACCAGATGGTGGCTCCGATCTTCCGCTCGCGGCTAGGCGCAGGTTTTGAAAGCGCTGTCGAACTGGTTTACAATCCGGAATTTCTGCGCGAGGCGTCTGCCGTCGATGATTATTTCCATCCGCCAAAGATTGTTATCGGCACGCAGGACGGTACGCCTTCTGCGACCATGAACATTTTGCACGAAGGCATTGATGCCCCCGTATTCAACGTGCATTTCCGCGAAGCCGAGCTGACCAAATTTGTCGACAATAGCTGGCATGCGCTCAAGGTCGCATTTGGCAACGAGATCGGGCGCGTGTGCAGCCATCTCGATATTTCGGCAACGACGGTTCACGATATTTTTGTTTCGGACACCAAGCTCAATATCTCGCCCTATTATTTGCGGCCCGGCGGCCCGTTTGGCGGGTCATGCCTCCCCAAAGACGTCCGCGCGCTTCAATATATTTCTTCAGAATTGGGCGCAAACACCCCCGTCGTCGATTCGCTGATGCGGAGTAATGACGCGCACAAACATTTTCAGTTCACGCGTGTGACCCATGGCCTGAAACCCGGCGCGTCGATCCTCCTTGCTGGTCTGGCGTTCAAGCTTGGCACAGATGATCTGCGCGAAAGCCCTGCGGTTGACCTTGCCCGACGCTTGCTTGATGCTGGCTTTAAGCTTGAAATCTATGATCCGGCGCTGACGCCAGCAAAGCTGGTTGGCCAAAACCTTGGCTACGCCTACGCCCATCTTCCCATCATCGATTCGCTGCTTGTCGATAAGACCGTCGCCGAGGGCAAATCCTACGATCTGGTGATCGGAACGAATAAGCTCGTCAGATCGCTCACGCTTAAAGGCGGCACCGTCATCGACGTGAGCATGATTGCGTAATGGATGTCATGATCCCACTCGATCCGGTGCAGACGCGTCCGTTGGCAGGCAAGCGGGTGCTTATCATTGTCGAGAACCTGCCATTGCCGTTTGATCGCCGTGTCTGGCAAGAGGCGCGCACGCTGCATGCGGCGGGTGCGACGGTGTCGATCATCTGTCCGACGGGCAAAGGTTATGGCGATCGCTATGAATGTCTCGACGGTATTCACATCTACCGCCATCCGCTTCCGCTCGACGCCAGTTCAGCGATAGGGTTCCTCGTCGAATACGGTGCCGCGCTGTTCTGGGAAAGCTGGCTCGCATGGAAAATCTATTTCACGCGCGGAATCGACGTGATTCAGGGATGTAACCCGCCCGATCTGATCTTCCTCGTCGCACTACAATTTCGATTATTCGGTGTGAAGTATATTTTCGACCACCACGACATCAACCCTGAGCTTTATCAGGCCAAATTCAACAAACGCGGGTTTTTCTGGAAACTGATGGTAGCGTTTGAACGCATTACATTTGGTGCCGCCAACGTGTCGATCGCGACCAACGAATCGTACCGCACGATCGCAATTGAGCGCGGCAAGATGAAACCCGAACGCGTGTTCGTTGTCCGGTCAGGGCCAGAGCTAAGCCGGATCAATGCCGGAACGCCCGATCCAGCACTGATTAACGGTCGTCGTCACATGGTTGGTTATGTTGGGGTGATGGGGCAGCAAGAGGGCATCGACCTGCTGATTGACGCTGTTCAACATATCGTTTTCACGCTCGGGCGCACCGACATCCAGTTTTGTCTGGTTGGCGGCGGTCCGAGCCTTGCCGAACTCAAAGCGTTGACGGCTGAGAAGGCGCTTGATGGCTTTGTGACCTTCACCGGCCGTGCGCCCGACGCTGTCTTGTTTGCGGTACTTTCGCAATCGACGGTTTGCGTAAACCCTGACCGTGTCAATCTGATGAATGACAAATCGACGATGAACAAAATTCTGGAATATATGGCTTTTTCGAAACCAATTGTTCAATTCGATGTGACCGAGGGCCGCAAAAGCGCGCTTGATGCTTCGCTCTATGCCAAGGCAAACGATCCAGTCAATTTCGCTGAAAAAATAATTAGCCTGATCGATGACCCTAGCGCTTGCGCGAAAATGGGCGCGTTTGGCCGTGCGCGATTGGAACGCGAACTCAGTTGGGATCACCAGAAAAAACCTTTGATTGATGCGTACCGCATGGCGCTCAACCTGTGACGTGGATCAATTTACCCTTTTTCATTTTGCGATATCGGCTGCGTCCCGATATAGCTGTGGCTGAAATGACTATTCCGTTGGATAGTTTGAACCGGCTATGATCCAAGGAGATCAATTTATGCGTCGTTTTGTCCTGCCTTTTACGTCGATTGCGCTTGTGCTTACCCTTGCTGCTTGCGGTGGGAAAGATGATGCCGCGCTTGAAAAGGGCCAAGTCGTTGCAACGGTCAATGGCACCGATGTCACGATTAACGAACTCAACGCCGAACTGATGGGTACGCAGCTTCCGCCTCCGGGTGAACAGCGCAAGGCGATCGAGCAACAAGCGCTCCAAGGCCTCGTCAATCGCACGATCCTTGGCGATATCGCGCGCGAAAAGGGCATCGACAAGTCGCCAGCCTATATCCTGCAAAAACGCCGCGCCGATGAAACTTTGCTCGTCCAGATGCTCCAGCGCGATATAGCCGCCAAGCTCCCGACGCCGTCAGCCGATGAAGCGCGTAGCTTCATGGTGAGCAATCCCGATCTGTTTGCCCAGCGCAAAATCTTCGCGCTTGATCAAATCCAGTTTCAGGCACCTGACGATATGAAAAAGCTCAAAGCCTATGAACCGCTTAAAACAATGGAACAGATCGAAGGCCAGTTGACACTGGATGGCCTCAAATTCCGCCGCGCGGCAGGGCAGCTTGATGCCGCGACCGCAAATCCTGAACTCGTGCGCCAGATCGCGAACCTGCCCGCAGGTGAAATTTTCATCATTCCCGCCAACGGTTCGCTCATCGCCTCACGCGTCACTGGCATAAAGGTTGAACCGTTTGCCGGGGCACCGGCCGAACAATATGCGCAAGGGCTTCTCCAGCAAAAGAAACTTGCCGCAGCAACCGAGACGCAGCTTGCCGAAACGATCAAGAAAGCACGCGACGCGGTGAAATATCAGGCCGGTTATGCGCCACCAAAGGCTCCAGCGGCGACCGCTGCACCTGCCAAAAACTAATCAGCGCGATCAGTCAGGGCATTTGAAACCGTGAATGCGCACGCCATAGCGCGGCAGCCGCTCAACCTTTTGTTGAGTGGTTGGCGGGCCGTTGCGCGGTCATGGGCGCGGCCGGCACCAGCGCTTGAGCCTTACCATCAGCCCGAAGCGCCCCTTCGGCACGCGTTACGCAAATTTGCGGTCGTTGCGCTGATCATATTGATCGGGATGATCTACGGGTTTCTGATCGCGATTTTCCCTGCGTTTCTCTACCTATATCTGGCGTTGCCGATCGGTCTGCTCGCGCTGTTCGTGATCTGGGCCTTGCCCGAAACCGACAACGCCCCGACCGACGCGATCCGCTGGCTGTTCTTTGCGATCATTGCGACAGTATCGCTGTGGCCAAACTACCTCGCAATTGTGGTGCCGCCGCTGCCGTGGGTCACATTCATGCGGCTCTGGTCAATACCGCTCGCGCTGCTGCTGGTGATCAGCCTTTCAATTTCGACACGGTTTCGCACCGAAATGTCCGAATGGTTCACGACGAGCCGCGAGATTCTGGTGATGATGGCAATTTTCGTGTTTCTGGGTGCGGTGACGCTGCCGCTGACGCAGACGCCGTTCGGATCGTTCAACCGTTATCTGATCAGTCAGTTTGAATGGACATCGGTATTTTTCGTTGCCTGTTTTGTCTTTCGCAGGCCGGGCAGCGTTACGCTTTGGGCGAAGATATTTTGCGGGTGCGCGATATTTCTCGCAGTTTCGAGCGTCATCGAATATCGCAACAATCAGGTGCCATGGGCGAACCATATTCCACCGTTTCTCAAAATTGAAAGCGAGCTGGTTCAGGATATTTTGCGCGGGGGTGTCCGCTCTGCGACGGGGCGTTACCGCGTTCAAAGCATCTTTGCGACAAGCCTTAACTTTGCTGAATTCCTCGCACTTTCAACGCCGTTTACGCTGCATTTTCTGATTCACACTAAGCGAGCGATCGTGCGGTGGGGATTGCTGGCGTATATTCCGTTCCTCTTCTGGATCATCCTGCTGACCGATTCGCGTTTGGGGATGGTCGGCTTTTTTGCCTCAATATTGGGCTATGGATTTCTGTGGAGCTACAAGCGCTGGCGCGACGACAAAACATCGATCGTGATTGCCACGGTCGTATACGGATATCCTGCAATCGTCGCGGTATTCTTGGCGCTTTCGCTCGTCTGGCGCAGGTTGGAAGTCATGGTTTGGGGTGGCGGCCCGCAGCAAGCGAGCAATGACGCGCGTGAGCTGCAATGGATCTGGGGCATGCGGGGCTTCAAGGAATGGCCAATCGGCTATGGCAATGGTGAAGCCGCGCGTGTCGTCGGCTGGACCAACCAGGCCGGCGAGCTGTCACTCGACAGCTATTATTTGACAATCCTGCTTGATTACGGCCTGATTGGTTTCATCGCCTATTTCGGCATGTTCGCCGTTGCCGGTTGGAAATCATTCACGACAGGCATGAAATCCAAAGACAAGGAAATTGATCTGTTGCTCCCATTGTCGATCATGATCGGCGTGTTCGTTGTGATTAAAAGTGTCTTGAGCCAAGATGACAATCACACTTTAGTTTTTATGGCGCTCGGCGCGGTCGTTGCCCTTTACCACCGATATCGAATGGAAAATCTGGCGCGCGCCGCAATAGCTTAACCCCCGCACTGGGCGCGGTGCATGAGTTTCTGATCGGCGAGGACAAGCGCCATCATCGCTTCAACGACAGGTGCGCCGCGGATGCCAACGCACGGATCGTGGCGTCCCTTGGTCACGATCTCGGTCGCTTCGCCGGCCTGATTGATCGTATCGACGGCTTTCAAGATCGACGATGTTGGTTTGAACGCCGCGCGCACGACGATTGGCTGACCCGTCGAAATTCCGCCTGCGGTTCCGCCGGCGTGATTGGCGGCAAAGTCAGGGCCGTTGCTGCCGGGCCGCATGGCATCAGCATTTTGTTCACCGCGCAGGCGGGCGGCGGCAAACCCGTCGCCAATTTCAACGCCTTTGACCGCGTTAATGCTCATCATCGCCGATGCCAATTCGCTATCAAGCTTGGCGTAAAGCGGCGCGCCCCATCCCGCAGGCACGCCCGTCGCGACGCATTCGATAATCGCACCCAGTGACGAGCCATCCTTGCGCGCGGCATCAATCAGGCCTTCCCAGCGTGCCGCTGCCGCCTCATCGGGGCAGAAAAACGGATTGTTGTGGATTTCGCCATATTCGAAATTGTCACGGTTGATTGCATCGCCGCCAATTTCAACGACATAGGCCTGAATCAGTACATCGGGAATCACGAGCCGCGCAACGCCGCCCGCCGCCACACGCGCAGCCGTTTCACGCGCCGAACTCCGCCCGCCGCCGCGATAATCGCGAAAGCCGTATTTTGCATCATAGGCATAGTCAGCATGGCCAGGCCGATACGCTTTGGCGACCTCGCTATAATCTTTTGGTCGCTGGTCAACATTTTCGATCAACAGGCTGATTGGCGTGCCCGTCGTCTTACCATCAAAGACACCCGACAGGATTCGCACCTGATCGGGTTCCTGCCGCTGTGTGGTAAAGCGCGACGTGCCCGGACGGCGCATATCGAGAAACGGCTGGATATCGAGTTCGGAGATTGCGAGCCCCGGCGGGCACCCATCAACGACTGCACCAAGCGCTGGCCCGTGCGATTCGCCCCAAGTGGTGAAGCGAAACATATGTCCGAAACTATTATAAGACATCGGTCAGTTCGTTTCGCTTTCAAGATGCGCTTTCATTGCGCCAAGCCCCATTTCCATGATCATCGCGATCATCGGAGCCGCTGCTTCGGGAAGAACGTCAGCGACCCACGTGGTGCGGCTTTGCCCCCCGCCAAGGTCAATCACTTGCAGCGACGCGTTATGGTGATGCCAGTCGTCGCTCTGCGCTGACCAGACAAGCCGCTGCTGATCATCCTCGACGCCGACGAGCGCCTCTTTTAACACCATCCCGTTGGCAAACGTCACCGTGCGTGATGTGCCTCCGTCTTCAAGCTTCGTATCGGTCACCAGCCCCGGCGCGATGCGCGTGTGCAATTGGCCGAAATCGCGCACCGCATCCCATACAGCGCTTGCCGCTGCGTCAATATCGACGCTCCGCCGCAGCGATGTCATTGTGTTTTCCCCGCTAACGCGATGTCGGGCGCGTCTTCCTGCTTCATCCCCACGACATGGTAGCCTGCATCGACATGGTGCGTCTCCCCCGTTACGCCCGATGATAAATCAGATAGTAGATAAAGCGCAGCACCGCCGACGTCATCAATCGTGACGTTGCGCCGCATCGGGCTGTTCAATTCATTCCATTTCAAAATGTAACGGAAATCGCCGATACCCGAGGCGGCAAGCGTTTTGATCGGCCCTGCCGATATCGCGTTGACGCGGATGCCGTCAGGGCCAAAATCATTCGCGAGATATTTGACCGACGTCTCAAGCGCCGCCTTTGCAATCCCCATCACGTTGTAATGCGGGATCACTTTTTCCGCGCCGTAATAGCTAAGCGTCAGCATTGCGCCGCCTTCGCGCATCATCGCGGCCGCCCTTCTTGCGACTGCGGTGAAACTGTAAACGCTGATGTTCATCGTCAGCAGAAAGTCATCAAGCCCAACGTCGCAGTAGCGACCCCGCAGCGCATCCTTGTTGGTGTAACCGATTGCGTGGACGACAAAATCGATGGTCGGCCAGCGTGCCGCGAGCGTTTCGAATGTCTTATCGAGTTCGGCCATGTCAGCAACGTCACAATCGATCAGGAAATCACAGTCAAGCTGCTCTGCCAATGGGCGCACGCGCTTTTCCATCGCTTCACCCTGATAGCTGAACGCAAGTTCTGCACCTTCGGCATGCAATTTCTGCGCGATGCCCCAGGCGAGGCTCCGGTCATTGGCGAGCCCCATGATCAGCCCGCGCTTCCCCGTCATATATCCAGCCACTTGGCCTCCACTCTATCAGTCAGTATCGCCCTTTAGCGCGCTTTCTCCCGAGTCCGCCAGTGCCGCATTCAAATGCGCCCCTATCACAAGCCCGTATCCAACGACCCAGAAGAATAATAATGCCACGATAACACCCGCCAATCCGCCGTAAGTCAACGCATAGCCACCAAGTCCTTCAAGGATACGCGGCAGAAGCAGCAGTGCCGATGACCACCATATCGTCGTGAACAGCGCGCCGGGCCATTTGGGACATTTTGAATGCCGGTAACGCGCTGGCGTCAACACCCAGAACAGCGCGAAAATTGCGAAAAACATCGCAGCAAGCGGGATGATTCGGCTCGATGCAAGCATCACAGTCAGCGTGTTAGCCGCTGGGAAAAACCGGACGATAAATTCTTGTGCAGCGGTCAACAGGATTTGGGCGGTGAAAGACAGCATCAGCATCGCTACCGATCCGAACACAATTGCAATGCCGAGCAGGCGGTAATGCCAGAACGGCCTTGAAAAACTTGTGCCGTACGCGCGCCTCAGGATGTCACGGATTGTTTCGATAAAACTGCTCACTGTCCACAGGCCAACCAAGGCACCAAACCACAACAGGCCTCCGGTGCGCGCAGTCAGAACTTCCTGCGCGCTTCCCGAAATCAGTTTCGCCACGCTCGGTGGCAAGGCCGTCAGGACCGTTCCAATAGCAGCCATGTTTTCCTGGGGGCGCCCGATGAGTTGAGCGGCCGCTGCCAAAACGATGAAAAATGGAAACAGTGTCAGCAGCGTCAGATAGGCAAGATTGCCAGCGTGGATGAATCCATCGTTGTAAACGCCGATCAGCGTGCGTTTGCTGACTTCAAAAAAGCGCGATCCCGGCCCGACATAAGCGCGCGCGAGTGAATGGGGATGCTTGCGACGCTCTTCGGGCGATTCGGGGGATACTTCACGCAACGCGCCTCAACTCCTTGTTAGATACTGAGCCCCGCTCTTGGATCGCGGCTGTCAGACCAGCTTTCAACAAACCGTGCAAGTTCGGCATCGCTGGCAGGCAGATCAACCATCAGCGTCACCAATTGATCCCCGCGCGTGCCCGACTTTCCGGTGAAGCCGCGACCCTTGAGGCGGAGCACTTTACCCGATGTCGCCCCGACCGGCACGCCGAGCATCACCGGCCCTTCAACCGTTGGAACACGAACCGGCCCGCCGAGAACCGCTTCCTTGAGCGTAATCGGCAAATCGAGCCGAACATGATCGCCATCGCGCGTGAAATGCCGGTGGCTGCCAACCTCAATCGTGACAATGGCGTCGCCGTTGCCGCCCGGCCCTTGCTGGCCTTTTCCGGCCAGGCGCACCTGCGTGCCGCTGTCAACGCCAGCGGGCAATTTGAGATCGATCGTCTTTCCGTCTTGCAGCGTGATACGCTGTGGCTTGGACGCTGCTGCGTCAACGAACGGTACAGTCAGTCGGTAACTGACGTTAGCACCCTTGGTAGGCGGCGCTGAACGGCCACCAAAACCACTGAAGCCACCGCCACGCTGACCCGCGCCGCCGAACAAACCTTCAAAAATATCGCCGAGGTCGCCGCCGCCAAATTCCGCGCCGCCAGCAGACGCCGGACGAAAACCGCCGCTGCCGCCGCGTCCGCCTGCAAACGGATTGGCCGGATTGCCGTCGCCATCGATTTCCCCGCGATCAAATCGCACACGCTTGTCCTTGTCGCCAAGCACATCATAGGCGGCAGTGACGCGCGCAAAGCGCTCAGCCGCCTTTGGATCAGGGTTGGTATCGGGGTGAAGCTCCTTGGCGAGCTTGCGGTATGATTTCTTGATCTGCGCTTCGGTTGCATCGCGCGCGACGCCAAGAGTTGAGTAAGGATCTGCCATAATGCCTAGCTAGTGATTTGATCGCACTGCGGCAACCATCAGGCCACATCGCCTGAAAAACTCTGGTGGTGGCGAATGACTTCATCGATGATGAAACGCAGGAATTTTTCGGTGAATTCAGGGTCGAGCTTTGCATCGCCTGCCAAAGCGCGCAAACGCGCGATCTGCCGCTCTTCACGCGCAGGGTCGGCGGGTGGCAAGCTATGCTTGGCTTTATACGCGCCAACCGCCTGCGTGACTTTGAATCGTTCAGCGAGCATGAACACCAGCGCAGCGTCGATATTGTCGATGCTCTCACGGTAATGCGTCAGCATGTCATCGGTCATGATAGGCTTGTCCTCGATTTGTGACCGCTATGCCGCAAAGTGCCCGCGATGCAAGCGCAAGCACGGCAATTGCACTTGCCTTTGCGCGTGGGCACAGCCAATGCGAGCGGCAAGATGACCGCGACACTTCACCGGATACGGTCTGATAAAGACCCATCACTTGACCCGATCATGGCGCTGGTCGCTGCCGAGATGAATCAGGTCAACGCCGTGATACTTGACCGGATGCAGTCTGAAATTCCGCTGATACCCGAACTTGCAGGGCATCTGATCGCAGGCGGCGGCAAACGGATGCGACCGATGTTGACGCTCGCGACGGCAAAGCTGCTCGATTATCCCGGAACGCGGCATCACAAGCTAGCAGCCGCTGTCGAATTCATCCACACCGCCACACTGCTGCATGATGACGTCGTCGACGGATCAGATCTGCGTCGCGGCAAACGCACCGCCAACATCATCTGGGGCAATCCTGCGAGTGTGTTGGTCGGCGATTTCCTGTTTAGCCGGTCATTCGAGCTGATGGTTGAGGATGGCAGCCTCAAGGTTCTCAAAATTCTCAGCAACGCCAGTGCGGTGATCGCTGAAGGCGAAGTCAACCAGTTGACCGCGCAGCGCCAGATTACAACGGGCGAAGACAAATACCTTGCAATCATCGGCGCAAAAACGGCTTCGCTTTTCGCCGCAGCGTGCCGCATTTCCGCCGTTGTCGCCGAATGTGACGAAAGCGTTGAAGATGCTCTCGACAGCTATGGCCGCAATCTTGGGATCGCGTTTCAGCTTGTCGATGATGCGATCGATTATGTTTCAGATGCTGAAACGATGGGCAAGGGTGTTGGCGATGACTTCCGCGACGGCAAAGTAACGCTGCCCGTTATCCTCGCCCATGCGCGCGGATCAGACGACGACAAAGCATTCTGGCGCGGCGCGATGGAGGGTCGGCTGGTGTCTGATCCAGACTTGGCCAGAGCGACCGCGCTTCTGCGTCAAAGCAACGCAATCGAGGATACGATGATGCGTGCCCGCCATTACGGCCAGCGCGCGATTGATGCACTTGGCCAGTTCAAAAACGGTGCGGCGAAAAGCGCACTCGTCGAGACGGTCGAGTTCGCAATGTCGCGGGCTTATTGATTGACGACACTGCCAATCGACGCTGTTTTGCCAACTTTATTGGCCAGCCTGCGTGAAGCCTCGAATGCTGTCCTGATTGCACCCCCTGGCGCTGGTAAAACAACAGCAGTAGCCCCAGCACTGCTCAACGAGCCTTGGTGTACGGCAACAATATTACTGCTGTCGCCGCGCCGGCTTGCCGCACGCGCAGCCGCAGAGCGGATGGCAGAGCTTGCCGGCGAAGCTGTCGGCGGGACATTTGGTTATGCAACGCGGATGGATAGTAAACGGTCGTCGTCCACACGGATTCTCGTGCTTACCGAAGGTATTTTCCGCAACCAGATTCAAAATGATCCAGAACTGCGCGGCATCTGCGCGGTATTGTTCGATGAAGTTCACGAACGCAGCCTCGACAGTGATTTCGGGCTTGCGCTCGCGCTTGACGCGCAATCAGCGCTCCGGCCAGATCTGCGCCTGATTGCAATGTCCGCCACGCTCGACGGGACACGCTTTGCCGACCTGATGAACGCGCGCGTGATCGAAAGCGAGGGGCGGTCGCATCCACTCACACTTTATCACGTTGGGCGACGTGCCGAAGCGCGGATTGAGGATGAAATGGCCGATGTCATCCGGCGCGCGCTCGCCGAGCAAGGTGAGGGAAGCTGCCTTGCCTTTCTGCCTGGCGTCGCGGAAATTGAACGCGTTGCAGAGCGGCTTGACCGGCTGCCAGCGGATGTGAATCTATTGCGTTTACATGGCAGTCTCGACGCATCCGAACAGCGTAACGCAATTGCGGCGCCTCCACCGGGCACGCGCAACTTGATTCTCGCGACGAGCATTGCTGAAACCAGTCTGACGCTCAACGGCGTAAGCATCGTCGTCGATTCAGGACTTGCGCGCCGCCCGCGCTATGACCGTGCGGCTGGCATGACACGTCTGGTGACCGAACGCGCGTCGCAAGCCGCTGTCACCCAGCGTGCGGGCCGCGCGGCACGCCAGCGATCCGGCGTAGCGTATCGGCTGTGGGAAGAGGCCGCCACGGCAGGGATGCCGCGTTTTGATCCCCCCGAAATTCTTGAGGCTGATCTGTCTTCGCTGGTACTCGACTGCACCATCTGGGGGGTCAGCGATCCCGCAACGCTTGGCTGGATCGATCCGCCACCGCGCGCCGCAATTGATGAGGCGCGCATCCGGCTAGCCAGTCTCGGCGCGATTGATGTTGACGGCCGTTCCACCGGACACGGGCGCAAAATCGCAAAATTGCCGCTCGCGCCCCGGCTTGGCCACATGCTGATCGCTTCCGAACCGCTTGGGCTGAGCGTTATCGCAGCCGATGCCGCAGTGCTTCTTTCCGAACGAGGGCTTGGCGGCAACGACCCCGATCTCGATCAACGCCGCACCCGCTGGGGCCGTGAACGCGGAAAGCGTGCAATCGCGGCACGCAATCTCAGCCGACGGTGGGCGCACATGGCACAACATGATGCCCCGCCACCAGCGCATGACGAAGGTCGGTATCTGGGTGTTGGCGGCGCAATCGCGCTTGCATTCCCCGATCGGATTGCGCGACGGCGCGGCACATCTGGCGAGCATTGGGCAAGCGTTGGCGGACGTGGGTTCAAACTTGATCCAACGTCCACTCTGGCACGCAGCGAGTGGCTGGCGGTTGCCGAAACGCAAGGGGCTGCAACGGGCGCACGGATCATTTCGGCAGCGGCGATCAGTTGGCCCGAAATTGAAGCGCTATACGGTGCGCGAATAGTGCAAACGCGTTCGATTGATTTCGACCTTACGACGCGAAGCGCATCGGCACGGATCGAACGGCGGCTCGGCGCGCTGACGATCGCCTCTGGCCATGATGCAAATGCTGATCCCGTGCAGGTGTCTGCTGCGCTTGTCGCAGCGGTGCGAACGCACGGCGTCGACTTGCTTGATTGGAACCACGCCGCATCTGCACTGCGCGAGCGCGCACATTTCGCGGGTGTAATCGACATTGATGATCAGAAGCTTGTGGAGCGAGCCGAAGAATGGTTGCCTCCGCTTGTGGCTGGCAAAAGGAAACTGGGTGACATTTCACAAAACGCGCTATTTTCGGCGCTTGAGGCATTATTAGACTGGCCAGCGCGCCAGACCATTGAAGCCCGCGCGCCCGCCGAGTTCGTAGCGCCAGCAGGCACACGGCACGCGATTGACTATGCCGCAGACGGCGGCCCGCAGGTCGAACTGCGCGTACAGGCGCTGTACGGTCTGGCTGTCCACCCCGTCGTCGGGCGCGACCGGATCGCCCTGACGCTCAGTCTGACCTCTCCTGCGGGACGCCCGATCCAGACGACGCGCGATCTGCCCGGTTTCTGGGCGGGAAGCTGGCTCGATGTCGCCAAAGACATGCGCGGCGAATACCCCCGCCACAATTGGCCCGATGATCCAGCGAGCGCGGTTGCGTCGCTCAAGACCAAGCGCGCGCAAATGAGATCAATCCGGCCTTGAAAATCGGCGCTGATTGACAGAAAGAGGCGGCATGACCAATGCCCGCATTTATCAAAAGCCCAAAAACGCCATGCAGTCTGGCCGAGCCGGGACTGGCGCGTGGATTCTCGAATATGAACCGCGCGATCCGCAACGCGCCGATCCATTGATGGGCTGGGCAGGCTCATCCGATACGCGACGTCAATTGTCGCTGACATTTGCAAGCTGCGACGCCGCGAAAGATTATGCCGAGAAAAACGGACTTTCAGCCCGCGTCGAGGAAGCGCCCAAGCGCGTGCTCAAGCTGCAATCCTATTCGGACAATTTCAGATAAGCTGCGGCCCGAGCAATAGCAAAAGCTTTACATCAATGCCGCAACCCTCGCTCCGCTTGCGCGCGATAAACGCACTGAGTTGATCAAGCGCAACGCGGTGGACGACAATATCCTCACCGTCGACGCCACCACCGTTTCCGATCTGTGATAGCCCCGTCGCTTTGCACAACATGAAACTTTCGCTGATCATACCAGGCGATGAAAAAAACTCGCCGATGATACGCATATTGCCTGCGCCGTAGCCGGTTTCTTCTTCAAGTTCGCGGGCTGCTGCGATTTCAACAGCCTCTCCGGCGGTTTCGTCGCCGACGAGGCCTGCTGGCAGTTCAATACAATTGCGGTCCAGCGGCACACGAAACTGCTCGACAAGTAATACGTGACCATCGTCCACCGCAAGAATCACTACGGCCTTGATTCCGCGCGCACGACTGACATATTCCCATTTTCCGCGCGTTTTCGCTGTAATAAACCGCCCCTGCCAGACGGTTTTTTCGTCTTCATCGTCGCTCACAATTCGATAAGCCGATCAGGAAGTTCGTTAATGTCATCGTCACTGCGCGGAAAATGTTGCGCAAGGATCACACCAATATCTCTGACCGCAGCAATCAGCCCGTCAGCAAGCCGGCCCTGACGCACTTCGCCGATCAGGTCGGCCATGGCAGCGCCCCATGCTTCGTTTGCAACCACGCTATGGATCGCTTGGTCAGCCACGATTTCGGCGCGGTGTTCGCTGAGCGAGACATAGATAAGAATTCCGGTTCGTCCCGTCGTCCGGCGTTCAGCACCAACTTTGAAAAAACCCAATGCGCGCTTGCGGACGCGCGCAGCCTTGACCCGGCTCGGTGTCAGTGCGATCCTGATTGCTGTAAATGTCAGCGCCAATCGCACCAAGCCAAAAGTGATCACAACGACCGCGAGTGCGAGTTCAAATGCTTCGGCAAGCGTCAGCGAACTTACCCAGCCGTTGCTCAACACGGCAAAACTGCGCAGCACCACGTCAGGGAACGCCGCCAACAGGCCAAGCGCAACGATCGTTGCACCGATTGCCCACCACATTGCGACATCGCCGTAGCTATCCGAAACGTCAGCCGAGATCGTGACAATTTCACCCGCCGTGCCAAGTTCGGCCGCATGTACCGCCTCGCTAACGCGCACATGGTCTGCAGCGGTCATCGCCAGCGCTCTGGTCATTACCATCCCCCCGACGCGCCACCGCCGCCAAACGAGCCGCCACCGCCCGAAAAACCGCCCCCGCCGCCGCCGCCAAAGCCTCCGCCGCCTGAGCCGCCACCCCAATCATTGCCACCCCAGATGACGATTGGCCCGCTGCCATAGCGACGTCCGCGACCGCCGCCAAACATCCCGCGCATCATTGGCAGGATCAGGAAAACGAAGATCAATATCCAAAACAAGATGGCTCCGCCATTGCCCCCGCGATCGGCTTTGCGACTGGTCGCAGCAACCGCCTGCGCACGTTTGGCGGCTTCTTCGGGTGGAAGCTGTAGCTGCGACGCGATCTGATTAACGCCTGCTGCGATGCCGCCGGGATAATCGCCTGCCTTGAAACGCGGCAATATCTGCGTGTTAATCACGACGCTTGACCAGGCATCGGTCAGGATTGGCTCAAGACCGTAGCCGACTTCGATTCTAACCTTCCGGTCTTTGGGCGCAATTATCAGGAGCGCGCCATTATTGTCCGCCTTTTGGCCAATCCCCCAAGCGCGTCCAAGGCGGTAGCCATAGTCATCAATCGGATATCCTTCGAGGCTCGGGATCGTCGCGACGACAACCTGCCGGCCGCTGTTGGTTTCGATTGCCGCCAATTGCACATCAAGCGCGGCCTCTTGCGCGTCAGGGATAATATTGGCTGCGTCGACCACGCGACCGCTGAGCGCGGGGAAGCTCTGCGCGCTGAGCGGTAACGCGCTTCCCAGCGCAACGACGGCCAAGAGCCAGCGGATCATCAGCTTGGTACCTGTGATCAGAACTTGACCGTGGGTGCGCGGTCAGCGTTCGGAGCGGTCGCCTGATACGGCGTCATCGGCTTTGCACCGTAAAAGATTTTCGCACCGATCACGTCGGGAAATGTGCGAATTGTGGTGTTATACGCCTGAACGGCTTGATTATAATCTTTGGTAGAAATGTTGATGCGGTTTTCAGTGCCTTCAAGCTGATCCTGAAGTGCGAGGAAATTGGCATTTGATTTGAGCTCTGGATAGGCTTCGACACTGGCGAGCAGGCGACCGATCGATCCGCTCAACTGGCCCTGCGCCTGCTGGAACGCAGCAACTTTGGCTGGATCGGACAAATCGCCTGCGCTGACCTGCACCGAAGTCGCCTTGGCGCGCGCTTCGGCAACCTGAATCAGCACCGATGATTCCTGCTTGGCAAAGCCTTTGACGGTTTCAACGAGATTGGGAATGAGATCAGCGCGACGCTGATAATCTGCCTGCACATTAGCCCACTTGGCTTTGGCATTTTCTTCTGCGGTCGGCACGCTGTTTACGCCGCACGCGGAAAGCGAAAGCGCGGCAAGTGGTGCCAGAAAGGCAAGTGAGGTGCGGCGGTTCATCATTGTCATTGTTCCTCTGGTAATGTCGGAACCAAGATAGGAAGTCAGCAGGCTGAGCGCAATATCATTGCATTCACCAATCGTTTGCGGTCTATTCGCCGCCTCAATAAAAAAAGAGGGGTTCGTATAAATGTGGAATGAGTTCAAAGCCTTTGTAAACAAAGGAAATGTCCTTGATCTTGCAGTCGGTGTGCTGATTGGTGCAGCGTTCGGCAAGATTATCGCGTCGTTTACCGACGATCTTTTGATGCCAATTATCGGTCTTTTGACCGGCGGTGGCGTCGATTTTTCAAACAAATTTTACGCGCTGTCGCAAGCGCCTGCTGGTACTGCCCAGACACTCGATGCCTATAAAACAGCCAATGTGGGTGTCTTCGCTTATGGTAACTTCATTACCGCACTGATCAACTTCCTGATCCTTGCGTTTGTGATTTTCATGATTGTGCGCAGTGCCAACAAGATGATGAAGCGTGCCGATGATGCCGCGACGCCAGAAGACATCATTCTGCTACGCGAAATCAGTGCGTCTTTGAAAAAATAACCTTAGCCTTTACGCTGCGGCGCGGTCTTCCGCCGTCGCCGCAGCAAGGCTTGTGCCGTCCAATATCCGTGCGGTGTCGTCACGCACCGTGAGCATTGCGCGACGAATCGCGCAACTTGCCTCATCGTGGCAATCTTCACAGCGTTTATACGCAGTCCGGCTGACGCACGACACAAGTGCGAGTGGCCCCTCGATCACGCGGATGATGTCGCCTAAAGAAATCAGATGCGCCGCGCGTGCAAGTTGAAACCCGCCGTGTTTGCCGCGCGTACTCACCACAAGATTAGCATTTTTGAGTTCGGCCAGAATTATCTCGAGAAACTTGCGCGGCACTTGCGCCTCTTTGGCGATCCGGCTCATCGGGACGGGTGGTCCGCCGGGGGCTTCACCTGCAATCAGCAACAATGCGCGAAGGCCGTATCTGGAACGCTGCGTCAACATGGCGCAACCCCTACACATGGGTAGAGATTTGGACAACCCTGCGCCCAACCGCATCGCAGCATCGACCGGTTCACCCCGCAATTTTTCGACACTCTTTCAATCCCGGGTGCCGATGCCTATATCGGCGTTGCCGGATTCGTTCGGCTATGGCGATAAATGATGCCGTGCAATAGATGCAGCGGACCCGGGGGCGGTACCCGGCGGCTCCACCATTATCAGTGGCAACACCGATATTGACGGGGCCGAACTAGGATCGACGTGTGTTGAAAAGCGGTTTTTTTGCCCGGCATGAATAAGCCGTGAAATGGTTCAAACTCATAAGTGCAAACGATAACGACGCACTTGCTCTCGCAGCATAACCCAAGGGGCTTCGTGCCTCTAGGTTATTCTAAAAGAACACGGTTGGGCTGAACCGGGTAACAGAATCAGATTCCAGCGGCCCCCGGGAGCCGGGCAACAGAATCCCGGGACTTTTTGCAAAGGCGGTCAGACGTGCGGGCAATTGCCTCATCGCTTGACTTTTTGGCAAAGGAATCTATGCCGCGCGCTTTCACGTGCTGCGGCACGCCAGCATTTCATTCAAGAAGGTTTTCAGTCCGATGGCAAAGCCAACCACCGTCAAGATCAAGCTTGCCAGCACGGCAGACACCGGATTTTTCTACGTCACCAAGAAAAATCCGCGGACGCAGACTGAAAAGCTGTCGTTCAAGAAATATGATCCCGTCGTGCGCAAACATGTCGAGTTCAAGGAAACCAAGATCAAGTAATTGATCTCATGCCATCGCACGCGAATCAGCGATGGCACCTAGTTCTGCAATCGCTTCGACAAATCGCATCAGTGAGATTGGCTTGCTGACATAGGCGTCTGCGCCCGCTTCACGAATGCGCTCCTCGTCGCCTTTACCCGCATAAGCGGTCACGGCCATGACCGGTGTTCGTCGCAGCACGATATCGCGCTTGATCGCTTCGATCAGTTCGAGTCCGCTGATATGCGGCATCTGGATATCCATGACGATGATGTCGGGCGCGAACAGCGTCGCGCGCTCAATCGCCTCACGCGCATCGCGCACGCCCTCGGTTTCATAAGCGTGCGCACGCAGCAGATCACAAAAGAGTTTGAGATTAAGTTCATTGTCCTCGACAACGAGCACCCTTTTTGCCACGCGCTTGTTCCTTGATGTGATGGAGCTGGTTTAGGCGATGATGGCGCGCGTGACAATTGAAGATGATGCGGTGGCGATTGCGCTGAGTGCGCTTGGCTGGACGCTTGCCGATGATGCGCGGGCGTCACGCCTGCTCGCTCTCACGGGTCTCGAGCCTGAGGACATTCGCGCGCGAATCGGTGAACCCGCAATGCTTGGCGCAATATTGGCATTCCTTGCATCGCATCAGCCCGATCTGATTGCCTGTGCAGAGGCAATTGGCGTCACGCCGCAGCAGCTAATCGATGCGCAAGCAAGGCTGGGCGGATGAGCCGTCCACTGCTGATCAGCGACTGTGACGAAGTGTTGCTTCACATGGTCGTTCCGTTTGCCGAGTGGCTTGACGAAATTCACGCGATTCATTTTGATGTTGATTCGCTGTTCGATGAAAAAACCGGCGGCTATCTCAACGCGATGCGCCACAAACTATCGGGCGATCGCGTCGAGCAAGAGAAGATTTGGCCGTTTCTCAAAGGTTTTTTTGAAACCGAAATGCACCGGCAACAGCCTATCACGGGCGCAGTCGACGCTATCAGCGCGCTATCGGGACATGCCGATATCGTCGTCCTGACCAACCTGACCGATGACGTGCGCGATGCCCGCGCGGCGCAACTTCGTGCGATCGGCATTGATGTGCCGGTTTATACAAATCAAGGCGGCAAGGGCGAATTGCTTGAGCGGATCGTTGCAGAGTATAACCCCAGCGTCACCGTATTTGTCGACGATCTGCCGCAACAACATACGTCTGTCGCGAACCAGATGCCCAACGTATTCAGGTTACATATGATCGGTGAACCCCGCATTGCGCGTCAGTCACAAAAGAATGGGATCGCCCATGCGCGCATCGACCACTGGCCCGATGCGACGCAGTGGATTATGCAACGTTTTGAAGGAGTGCCGCTATGAGCGATAAACCAGCCAAGCCACTGATCATCAATCCTCCAGCGCTTTCGACGGGTGTCGAAGATGTGATTGCTCAACTCGGGATCACCTTGCCAGTGCCAGCGGCTCCGGTTGCGGCCTATGTACCCGCTGTCGAAGCCGGGGGCATGTTGTTCGTATCGGGGCAACTGCCGTTCAAGGAGGGCCGCCTGATCGTCGGTCGGATCGGTGAAGATCTCAATCTTGACCATGGTCGCGAAGCGGCGCGCGCGTGCGGATTGATGGTAATTGCCCAGATAAAGGCGGCACTCGGAAGCCTTGACCGCGTCGAGCGGATCGTAAAACTCAATATTTTCGTCAATTGCGATGCGCGTTTTACCGATCAACCTAAGGTTGGCGACGGCGCGTCGACGTTGATGGTCGAAATTTTCGGCGAGAGTGGCCGGCATTCCCGCGCGGCTGTCGGGGTGCCAGCACTGCCAATGGGTGCGGCTGTAGAGGTTGATGCGATTGTCGCTATTCGCGCCACTTGACCAACTGCTCGCGCCGCCTCCCGAGCCTGCGCGCATCGCCTTTCTGGGCGCGCAGCCTTTCGCGCATCGCGGGTTGCACGGTGACGGTGTCATTGAAAACAGCCGCGCGGCGTTCGTTGCGGCCATCGCGTTGAACCACGGGATCGAACTCGACGTGCAGGGCGCACAGCAGGGTGAGATATTTGTCTTCCACGATGACGTGTTTGATCGCCTGACACGTGAGCGCGGCGCGTTTGTTGATCGTCCGGCGCACGCAATCGACCAAATCAAGATCAGCGGCACCGACGAAACCATCCCGCGCCTGTCCGAAATCTTGGCGATCGTTGGCGGACGCACGCCAATCCTGATCGAGATCAAGGCGCCCGGTGCGCTTGTCGGGGCGCTGTGTCTTAGCGTGCGCCGCGCGGTCGAAGGCTATACCGGCACTTTTGCCATCATGTCATTCAATCCCAATGTTGGTCGCTGGTTCCGCATGCACGCGCCGCGCATCGTGCGCGGACTGGTCGTCACCGAAAGCGAAGATCAATCGTTCGCGCAGAAACGCATTGGTCAGGTCAAGCGGCATTTGGCACTTTGGCAGTCACAGCCCGATTTTCTGGCGTATGACATTCGCGATTTGCCGTCTCGCTTTGCAACTGCGCAGCGGAAACGGGGGTTGAAACTGGTCACGTGGACTGTGCGGACAGCCGAGCAGGAACGCACGGCGTTCCTCCACGCTGACGAGGTGATCTATGAAAAACCGACGGCGCATCCGCGATGAGCACCGCCGATCGGGCGGACGGTGGCGTGACGCTTGGCAACAGCATCTGCGCGATTGACGGGGTTCAGTGGGACAATCTCGCGGGTGCGAATAATCCGTTTGTATCACATGCGCTCTTAAGCGCGCTGGAGGCCTCTGGGAGCGCGAATGCGCGCACCGGATGGCAACCCTTGCCAATACTGGCGCATGACCGCGCAGGCGTGCTTACAGGGGCGCTTCCGGCCTATGCAAAAAGCCACAGCCAGGGCGAATATGTATTCGATCACAATTGGGCAGACGCCTTCACCCGTGCGGGCGGACAATATTACCCGAAGCTACAGATTGCCGTGCCGTTCTCGCCCGTTGCAGGTCCGCGCATTCTCACCGATGATGACGATGTTGCCGCAACGCTGATCGCGGGCGCAGAGGCTGTGGTTGACCAGCACGGATTGTCATCGGCGCATGCAACGTTTCTCGAGCCCCGCGATTGCACACGTTTTGAAATAGCGGGATGGGCGCTTCGTGCGGGTACGCAGTTTCACTGGAGTAACGACGGATATAGCGATTTCGACGATTTTCTGGATGCGCTGTCTTCACGCAAACGCAAGGCCATTCGCAAGGAGCGCGCAGCAGCCCAAGCTGTCGTTGATATTGTCCATCTGAGCGGCGCTGACATCACCGATGCGCATTGGGACGTGTTCTGGCAATTTTATCAGGATACCGGCGCGCGCAAATGGGGCCAGCCCTATCTCACGCGTCAATTCTTCACGATGATCGGGCGTGACATGGCGGACCGGGTGATATTGATCCTTGCGCTCAAAGGCGGCGTCGCAGTTGCAGGCGCGCTCAACTTGATCGGCGGTGATGCGCTTTACGGGCGCTATTGGGGATGCACGCAAGACATTCCGTTTCTGCATTTCGAGCTATGCTATTACCAGGCGATTGATGCCGCAATTGCGCGGCAACTCGCGCGTGTCGAAGCGGGCGCACAGGGCGAACATAAGCTCGCGCGCGGTTATGTGCCCGTCACGACGTGGTCGGCGCATTACATCGCGAACCCTGGATTTCGCGCAGCCGTTTATGACTTTCTTGCGCGCGAGCGAATGGCCGTTGCCGAGCAGGTGGCGTTTTTAGGCGAGTTAGCGCCGTTCAAGAAGTCTGTATGATTTCATCGGCGGCGATCCTTACGGGGGCATCGCGGGTCGCTACGTTGCGTGCAAACACTTCAAACACCTGCTGCGCCGCAATAGCAGGCGCGCGCGCGCCGTTGCGGCCCAACGCATCGGTGATTGCCGCGCGCTGAACCCCGACATAGTCACGGTGACGCTGCGACGCCGTGTCAATTTCGCGCATAATCTCATCGACGCTTTGGCACACCGGGCCAAACCGCCACATCGCGTAATCAGGATTATCCTGCCATTGGGCAGCGTGCGCATCGATGAAGATTGCAGGTCGTGGAATGGTCAGAAATTCATAAATCTGGCTACTGACGTCGCCAAGGTAAATATCGGCGGCATCGACATAGGTCATGTCGTTCAGACGGTGAGAATCGAGATCGATCAGCACGCGGTCGTCCACCCCGCGCGATCGCCATTCGGCGCGTAGTTCGTCGCTCGCCTGTTCGAACCGGCGGATATGCGGCGCGACAATCAGATTGTAACGGCCATCTTCGACGATCGCATCAATGAGCGGCGCAGCAAAATCCTGCCATGACGCCAGCGAATCGCGGAAATGCGGATTGTAAAGGATCACCGGGCGATCATTTGCAAACAAGCGCCGCGCATCCGCACCGCGCAATTGGCGCACGGCGGCGATTTTGATCGCGCCGGATACGGTGCAGCAATCGGGTGTCACGAGATTGTCTGCAATCATCCGGCGGCGGTCTTTTTCACCCGCAACGATCACATGATCGAACAGCGCGATGCGCGGCTCAAACCCCTTGGCGCGGTCTCCTGTGCCGTGCGGAATATGGATCATTGGCGGCGTCTTGCCGGGCATCTGGCGAAGGATGGTCGATGTCCGTTCTGCGGCCAGAATGGCGCCGTGCCGCCGGATGGCGCGGTTCCAGTAGAACAAGCGAACGACTTTTGACATCGGCCTGAACGAGCGAAACTGCATCAGCCATTCAAGCAACCACGGCAAAAGCATCGGGATGATTGAAATAGACGGTGCGCCGAGCGCGCGCAGCATCGTTTCAAGCTGGCGCGCATCGTCATGCGTCATCACAAAAGCGGACACCTCGGCGCGGTCGGCGCGGGCGAGTTCGACCGCGACAGGCGCGATATGCAGCGCCTGGTGCATACCTCCAACGAAGAGCACGGCAATTTTGAAAGGATAGGAACTGGCCCGCACGTTTTACCCTCAAGCGCCGTATTGCGCCACGACTCACCCGAGTGATCGCGAAATGGTTGATTGCCAGCCACTAACCGCAAGATTAGGGCCAAAAAATGACATCGAATGACAAAGCCGCGTCCGAAGGCTGGACGGCCATACTCCTTGCCGGACAGCGCCCGGGGCCTGATGCGCTCGCGCAGGCATTTGGTGTGAAATATAAGGCACTGATCAATGTTGGCGGAATGCCGATGGTGACACGCGTCGCGCAAACACTGCTGACGTCGCCGCTGATCGCGCGCGTCGTCGTGCTGTGTCAGGCACCAGAGGTGATCCGTGCGGCGTTGGGCGACGATCCCCGGATCAGCTATGCACAGTCTGATGACGGTATTTCGGCGAGCATCGCGCAGATTGCCGGAAGCGTAATTGCACCGTGGCCTTTATTCGTGACGACCGCCGATCACCCGCTTTTAACCACGCAGATGATCGACCTGTTTTTGGCGCAGAGCGAGAACTGTGATGTTTCGGTCGGGATGGTCGAACGCGGCGTCATTCTCTCGGCATATCCCGACAATCAACGCACGTGGATCAAGCTGCGCGGCGGCGCATGGTCGGGTGCCAATCTTTTTAGCTTGTCGAATGCCAAAACCGCAGCCGCACTGTTATTATGGACGCGCGCCGAAAAAGACCGCAAGCAGATGTTCAAGCTATTCCTGAATTTCGGCGCACTGATCGCGCTTCGCGCGGTGACACGGACGATAACACTCGAGCAGGGCATCGCTGCGCTGGGCAAACGGCTCGGCCTAGATGCGCGCGCGGTGCCGCTGCCATTCGCCGAAGCCGCCATCGACGTAGACAAGCTCAGCGATCACGTACAGGTTGAAGCGATCTTGGCGCGACACGCGCTCTGATCAACCGAATTTCTGTTTGAGGTCAAACATTGCGATCGCGGCTTTGGCGGCTTCCCCGCCCTTATCCTTTTCATCAGGGCGCGCACGCGTCAACGCTTGGGCTTCATTTTCAACGGTCAGGATGCCGTTGCCAACGGGCAGCCCGTCGAGCGAAAGTGCCATCAATCCCCGCGCGCTTTCGCCTGCAACGATTTCGAAATGATATGTTTCGCCGCGGATGACGACGCCAATCGCAATAAAACCGTCATAGCGCCCGCTTTCCGCCGCAAGCGCGATCGCGCCCGGAATTTCGAGCGCACCGGGGACGGTGATCACATCGGCACGGTGCCCGGCATTTTCAAGCGCCGCCTGAGCACCCGCGATCAGCAGATCGTTCAAATGGTCATAAAAACGCGCTTCAACGATGAGGAATTTTGCCAAGATTAGTCCTTTAACCGGTCAATTGGGCGGAACCGGCGATAATCGTCAATCCGCCAATAGTAATCAGAAGCGCTCCGAATATTCGGCTTCTGTCGATCGTCTCTTTGATCATCATCGCGCCAAGCACAAGCCCAATCAATACGCTCGTCTCGCGAAGCGCAGCCACCGCCCCGACGGGTGCCAGCTTGAATGCGAAAAGAGCGGGCAAGAAAGCGAGTAACGCCATTACCCCAGCCGCCAGCCCCGTCTTGACGTTGCCAATCAACGCTGGGATGGCTGATGCCCGGTCGCGTACAAACAGCGCGAACGGCATCGAAAATCCTTCGGCCACGTAAAACCAGGCGATAAACATCATCGCATACGGGGCGATCCGAATTCCTTTGGCATCAACCACACTATAAGCGGTCGTGAGTAAACCTGCCAAAACCGCCACGGATAGTCCCGTTAGTGTAACACCCCGATTGCGGCTTAGCGCTAAAATGCCGCAACTGACGGTGGCAACACCTAGGAGCGCCCATAAGTTCAGAACATCCCCCAAGAGCACCAAGCCGAGAATTGCGGTAAACATGGGTGAAACGCCGCGCGCGATGGGGTAGGCTACCGAAAAATCGCTGACGGTATAAGACCATGTAAGGACTAGCTGATACACTGCATGAATCGCAGCACCACCCACGATCCAAGGCCACAGAAAAGATGGCGGTGGCCCCAAAGTCAGCGCAATCGGTAAAGCGAGGACAAACCCTGTCAGGCGCACCCAAGCCTGAACCGCTAGCTTATTATCGCCCACTTTCAGCAAGGCATGTGCAAAAGCCGTTGCCAGCGCCGAAAACAAGGCGAGCGATAAGCCGAGCGCTATATCTGACACACCTACCCCGCCGGTATCGCGCGTTCACCGACGATGTTGATCCCGTAGCCGTCAAGCCCAACCACATTGCGGTGTGCGTTGGTCAGCAGCGTCATGTCGTGAACACCCAGATCGGCAAGAATTTGCGCGCCGATACCGTAGGCGCGGAGATCCATCTCGATCTTTGGGGTGCCTCCGATTTCAGCGGTCAACGCCGATGAATCGTTGGGCATCAGCAGGACAATGAGACCCGCGCCTGCCGCCCCGATTTCAGCCATTGACCGCTGGAGGATGCGTTTGCGTGGCCCTGCCTGACCGAGCAGATCGTGAAAGATCGAAATGCTGTGCATACGGACCAAGGTCGGTTCACTCGGCGTGACATGCCCTTTCTGGAGGACGACATTGACCGATCCGTCGATCTTGTTGCGATAGGTCATCGCCTTCCACTCGCCGCCATAGTCCGAAGTGAAGCTGCTCTGTGTCACTTTTTCAACGAGGTGATCATTTTTGCGGCGATACGCGATCAGATCGCGAATCGTCCCCATTTTCAGACTGTGGAGGCGTGCAAACGCGACGAGATCATCCATCCGCGCCATCGTGCCGTCATCGCGCATGATTTCACAGATCACGCCCGAAGGATTGAGTCCAGCAAGCCGCGAAATATCAACCGCCGCTTCGGTGTGGCCTGCGCGGACAAGAACGCCGCCGTCACGCGCAATCAAGGGGAAGACATGTCCCGGCGTGACGATATCGGCGCGGCCTTTGCTCGCGTCAATCGCGACCGAAACGGTGCGCGCACGGTCAGCAGCCGAAATGCCTGTCGTGACGCCTTCGAGTGCCTCGATCGACGTTGTAAACGCTGTTTCGTGCCGCGTGCCATTCGCGCGGCTCATCAGTTCGAGCCCTAATTGCTCGACGCGCGCGCGCGTCAGCGTCAGGCAGATTAGCCCGCGCCCATGCGTTGCCATGAAATTGATCGCATCAGGCGTCGCCATCTGCGCGGGAATGATCAGATCGCCTTCATTCTCGCGGTCTTCATCGTCGACCAAGATGAACATGCGCCCGTTGCGCGCCTCATCGATGATTTCCTCGATCGAAACCAGCGTCGGCGTATCGTCGTTCGAAAAGAGAAACATCTCAAGCTTGCGGAGCGTGTCGGCGGTTGGATTCCAGTCAGGTGTTTCCAAATCGCGCAAAGTGTTTGCGTGAAGCCCTGCGGCACGGGCAAGACCCGAGCGTGACATGCCGCCATCGGTAACGAGGCGGCGGACTTTATCGATCAAGATGCTGCTCATGAAATTCTCCCTGACGCCGCAATTTCACATTGAAATGTGAGAGTCAACAGGAAAAATCACATCATACGTTCAGAACACTGTTCATCCGCGCCAGATAACGCGCCAGCACGTCGATTTCAATGTTAACCGACTGGCCGACCACGAGCGTCGCAAACGCGGTTACTGCCCATGTGTGCGGAATGATGTTCAGGCTGAAATGCGCGCTTTTATCGGGTTGATCGGTAACGGCGTTGACGGTGAGCGATACCCCGTCAACCGTGACTGACCCCTTGGGCGCAATGTAGGGTGAAAGCGCTTTGTCGACTGCTATGACAATCTGGTGTGAACCGCCGGTTTCGCTGATGCTAACGACCCTGCCAACGCCGTCAACATGGCCGGTAACGATATGCCCGCCAAGTTCATCGCCGATCTTAAGCGCGCGTTCGAGGTTCACGCGACGACCGGCGGCCCACATGCCCTGAGCGGTGCAGGCAATGCTTTCATCCGAAATGTCGACCGCAAACCAGCCCGGGGCTTTATCGACCACCGTCAAACATGCGCCCGAGCAGGCGATCGAAGCCCCCAGATCAACGCCCGCCATGTCATAGGTGCTGGAAATAACGATACGCGTATCGCCGCGCCGTTCAGCCGTGGTGATCATTCCGACGTCAGTGATGATTCCGGTAAACATGATTAGCCCCGCGCTCTATTCGTCTGCGCATCGCAATGCGCATAGACTTCGAGCCGGTCAACGCCAAACGCGCGGGTATCGACGCATTGCCACTGGCCGTGCGCCGCGACGAGCGCATCAAGCCCGATGTCGCCAAGGCATGGCAGTCCAGCGCCAATCAGGATCGGCGCGCGGTAAACCAACAATCGGTCAACAAGTTCGGCTTTGACAAAAGCAGCGGCAGCACCAGCACCGCCTTCGATCATTGCGTAATGCGCCGAATGACCGATGATTGCGGCTGGCGTGTCAAGCGTCAGCCAATCATCGGCCTTTACCGATTGGGAGAGCAGCGCGCGCGCCGGGCTGCGCGTTTCAAGCCCGTCGAGCCTGACGTCAAGGCGCGGTTGATCGGCGTCATAAGTCCTGCGACCGACGATGATCAGGTTCGTCCGCGCACGTTCGAGGTGGACATGCGCGCGCGCTGCCGCGCTGGTGATCCATTGACTGTCGCCTCCAGCCGTTGCGATGCAGCCATCAAGCGAAACAGCAAGTTTCAATGTGATCAGCGGGCGCCGCGCCTGCTGCTGCATGAGCCAACCCGACAGGCTTCGTTTTGCAGGTTCAGCGTCAGTTGCGAACTCGGTGGCTACGCCAGCAGCGTCAAGACGCGACGCGCCTTGGCCGTCGGTGCGCGGATCAGGATCGCGCAATCCGATCACGACATGAGCAATGCCCGCACTGGCAATCAAGTCTGCGCAGGCTGGCCCGCGTATGCTGTCGTGCGCGCACGGCTCTAGCGTGGTGTAGAGCGTTGCCCCGCGCGCGGCGTCCCCGGCTTGCGATAGCGCCATCGCCTCGGCGTGCGGCCTTCCGCCGGGCTGCGTCCACCCGCGCCCAACGACGCAATCCCCGTTGACGATGACGCATCCGACATTGGGATTGGGCCAGCTGTTCGCGCGGCTGCGTTCGGCCAAGGCAAGCGCCGCGTCGGCATAACGCAAATCAAAGCTCAAAAGCCAAGTGCCTCTTTAAGCTTGATTGCGTCACGCCGTTGCTTTGCATCCCAATCCGCCTCCTCTTTGCGCAGCGCGCGTTCGGCAGGCGCATCGATTGCCTGTTGCGCTTTGATCTCGGCTGGCGTGCGGCCCTTATTCCACTGTTTGACATAAACAACATGAGGAGGGCGATATTGCTTGGGCACGCCTGGATCGAAATAGAATAGCCCCATCAGCGTGAGGGTAATCGTCACAGCAATGCCAGCAAAGACAATTTCATAACGCGCGCGCGTTGCGTAAAAAGCGCGAATGTCCTTGATCAGGTTTAGCGGCGAAGCAATCGGGGGGAGGGCCATGACTATTAGATAAGCGGTGCCGCCGCCATGCGCCACCCCCCGACTGAATTAGCGTGGTATCTGGAAGCGTACCGTCATTTCGCGCCAGCTTTCAACCGCCTGTCCAGCACGCGTCGCGGGTATGAAGCGCCATTTGCGCAGCGCCTGCGTGCGTGCTGAGTCGAGAAAGGCTGGCGCATCAAAGCGGACGGGCTCAACCTGTTTGACACGGCCATCGGTGCCCACCAGGACGCGCAGCGTGACACTGCCTTCAATTTCCTGCCTAATCATTGCAGGGGGATATTCGGGCTGAAGGTCTCCCGCAAAACGGGGGTTAAGCGTTGCGCCAAAGAAGACCGGGGTCAATGTGACGGGTTCTGGGTCTTTGACCAAACCAAAATAGGGTTCGGAAATTGGCGGAATGTCTGTCAGAATGGCCGTCGCAACGAGCGTGTTTTCACCTTGTGCAGACGATCGATTCGCGATGGGCGGCGTTGCGACTGGTTGGCTTTTCACCGTTTTCGTTTTGGGTCGATCCGCCTTTACCGTCACTGGCGTCGGCTTGAAAATGTCGATGATCACCGTGGGAAGATCGCCGACGGTCTTCGTAACATCGGGAACGGCAAATATGATCGCTGCAATCATCAGCGCGTTGACGCCCATTGCACCACCAAACAACAGCGGATTGGTGCGGTTTTGCTGGTCAGTATAACCCATATCATCCTCCTTACTGGCGGACGCGAAAGCGATGTCCGCTAAAGGATGATACAACATACTTTATTATGTTACAACATAACAAATTATCGGCGTTTAAGCCGTTTGATCGATTCAGTTTGGCCGATCAGCGGCAGGAGCAGACCCATATCAGGGCCGTGTTCGCGCGCCGTCAGCGCGAGTCGCAGCGGCAGGAACAGCGCCTTGCCCTTGCGCCCATGCGCCGACTTGAGCGCGCCCGTCAGCGCATGCCAAGGGTCAGCGGTCCAATCGAGCGTTTGCGCGATCTCGGCAGCAGCGTCCAGAAAGGCGCGCTCATCTGGTTGGGCGACCGCACCGATCGAACCGTTGATCACTTCGCACCATTCACCAGCCCCCGCGATCGTCAAAAGATTGGGGCGTACTGCATTCCACGCAGCCGCATTCATCCCCGCCGGCAATCGCGACTTGACTGCGGCATAGTCCAGTTGGTGGATGATTTTCGCATTGAGCGCAGACAGTTCGGCCTCATCAAACCGCGCCGGAGCCCGACCAAATCGGGCAAAGTCGAGCGCTGCGATCAGCGGCGCGGGGTCAGTGACCGGCTCGACGGGATCGCTCGTTCCAAGTCGTGCAAGCAGCGACACAATTGCCATGGGCTCGATCCCCGATTCGCGCAGCGCGTCAACGCCGAGCGAGCCGAGTCGTTTCGACAGTTTGCCCTCGCTACCAGTCAGCAGAGCTTCATGCGCGAAACGTGGCGGGGCGTGCCCCATCGCCGCAAACATCTGGATTTGCGTTGCCGTGTTACTCACATGATCTTCGCCGCGCACTACATCGGTTACGCCCATCTCGATGTCGTCGATTGCAGACGGCAGCATGTAGAGCCACGACCCGTCGGCGCGGCGGATAACCGGATCGGACAACAGGCGCGGATCAAAGCGTTGTTCACCGCGTATCATGTCATCCCAAGCAATGGGCGCATCCTGATCAAGCTTGAAGCGCCAATGCGGTGCGCGATCGGGCGTCGGCGCCGACGTCAAGGCAGCGCGGTCATAAACCGGCGGCAGGCCGCGCCCAAGCTGCACCTTGCGCTTGAGATCAAGCTCGTGCGGCGTTTCATAGCAGGCATAGACGCGCCCCGCCGCTTTGAGCGTTTCAAAATGGCGGTCATAGATCGCAAACCGCTCAGACTGCCGCGCCTCACCGTCGTGATCAAGGCCGAGCCAGGCAAGGTCTGCGCGAATTGACACCACATTGGCCTCGGTCGAGCGCGCCGCATCGGTATCGTCGATCCGCAACAGGAAACGCCCGCCATTCTTGCGCGCCCACATCCAGTTGTGGAGTGCTGCACGAATATTGCCGACGTGGAGCTGACCCGTTGGTGACGGGGCGAAACGGGTGGTGATGGTCATTTTAGATTTACGCCTGATTCAAATTCTATTTTAGCTCTGCAGGCATCCATATAACGTTGCCACCAGAGTGGCGTTGTTTTTGAGGACAGATTGTTGAAGCTTCCCTCAATGATCCGCGCAACAACCTTCAACGGTTCGTCGATTTCACTATTGTCGTAGATCAACCCCTCGTCAGCCGCCGCAATTGCTGCCGGAAGATTGGCAAGACACCGGTAATAGCGCTCGCTGATTTTTTCAAACGGAACATCATGTCCGCCATGGTGAACGCGATTAGCAACGCGGCCTTCGTTGATGACCGGATCTTCCGTCGCGACGAAAAAGAGCCTTATCTTGAATCCGGCAGCACGCGCTGCGATCAAGTGGTCGATGTGAGAAGGGTGAGACATCACGGTTTCAAAGCTGTGATCCTGCCTGCTGTTGATCGCCGCAGCCCTTCGTTCGCGCACCATCTGTTGCGCCGCAGCTGCGACCATTTGCGGATCGCCCGACATCGTGGCCGCAATATCGTCAGCGTTGAGATAAATTCCAAGTGGAATGCCCAGCCGTTCGAGTTCACGCGTCAATGTTGATTTTCCCGAACCATTCGGCCCCGCAATCATCGTGACAATTGGCACCAATACTCAGGCCGCCCGGCGCCCGACCCACTTCGCGCTCGCTCCCGCGGCGACACCAAGCGATTTGATCACACGATCATTGACCATGAGATCACCATTCCGAGCATGACAAATGTCCTCGCCATCCGCCATCCGCTTTGCAATGTCGTTGCGGACAGCGCTTCGGACAAGTGGCATTTTTTCGAGAATGGCATCAATCGAAAAGGATATATTTTTCATCTTTCAATATTACCATACAAAGGTTGGAAAAGTCAAAATTTCATCACCCCGTCCGGAATGCGTTGGTGATCGGGTAACGACGATCGCGCCCGAAATTGCGGCTGCCAAGTTTGACACCTGGTGGTGCCTGACGCCGCTTATATTCGGCGGTGCAGAGAAGTCGTTCGATCCGCGCGACAACATCACGGTCAAATCCGCGCGCGCTGACCTCGTCAACCGACAATTCTTCTTCGATCAGTCCGTGCAGGATCGGGTCAAGCGTCTCATAGGGCGGCAGGCTATCCGAATCCTTCTGATCGTCGCGCAGTTCGGCGCTTGGCGGCTTGGAAATAATTGCATCGGGCATCACCGGGCCGTCGGGTCCCAGCCCAAGCCGCGGCTTATTGGCGTTACGCCAACGCGAAATTGCAAATACCGTCATTTTATATGCGTCCTTGAGCGGGTTATAGCCCCCCGCCATATCGCCGTAGATCGTTGCATAACCCACCGACATTTCGCTCTTGTTGCCCGTCGTCAGCAGCATCGGGCCGAATTTGTTCGAAAGCGCCATCAAGGTAACGCCCCTGATCCGCGACTGAATGTTTTCCTCGGTAGTATCAACATTTGCATCGCTGAAACTATCCGACAGAATCGTATCAAAGGCAGCAATTGCGGGCGAAATCGCAATTGTATCAAGTCTGCACCCGATCATATTCGCGCACGCCGCCGCGTCATCAAGGCTCGCCTGACTGGTAAAGCGAGACGGCATCATCACGCACCAGACACGCTCTGGCCCCAGCGCGTCGGCAGCAATGGCGGCGCAGATCGCCGAATCAATTCCCCCCGAAAGGCCCAGCACGACGCCGGGAAAGCGATTGGCGTTCACATAATCGCGTAAGGCAATCACCATCGCATGATAGATGTCGGCGGGATAGCGATCCCAATCCGCAAGCGCGCCCGGTGCGCAGTGCCAACCCGTCTCGCGCCGCGTCCAATGCGTGGTCACCAGTGTCTCTTCCCAATCGGGCAAGCGGTGCGCCACTGTCGCATCGGCATTCAACACAAACGACGCGCCGTCAAACACAACCTCATCCTGTCCTCCGACCCGGTTGAGGAAGATCAGCGGCAGTCCTGTTTCGCGCGCCCGGGCTGCAAACACCAGATCACTGCGCCGATCATCCTTGTCTATTTCATAAGGGCTGCCGTTGACCGAAATCAGCAATTCAGCGCCTTGCGCGGCAAGATGCGCGCTGACCGCAGGCAACCACGCATCTTCACAAATCGGCAGGCCGATCTTTACGCCGCGAAATGTGACGGGTTCGGGCAAGGGGCCGGGAGTGAAAATCCGTTTTTCGTCAAAGGTTCCGTAATTGGGGAGCTCATGCTTGTACCGCACGGCGGCAATTGCGCCGCGATCAAGCAGCGCGACCCCGTTAAAAAGCGCGCCGCCTTCGGCAAATACCGAACCGACGAGCATTGCTGGCCCACCGTCAGCCGTCGCCGCCGCCAAGCGCGCGAGTAACTGTCTAGCGCGCGCAACGAGCGCGGGCTTGAGCACAAGGTCTTCGGGCGGATAACCAATCAGTTGCAGTTCGGGGAACAGGATCAGATCAGCGCCTTCAGCCCGCGCGCGCGCGGCGAGCATCGCATCGGCGTTGTCAGCCAGATCGCCAACGCGCTGCGTCATCTGCGCCATGACAATTGTCAGGGTGTCGGTCGATTGGGTCATGCGCCGTCTCTATGGCGTTGGCGCTTTCGCCGCAATGCTGGTTTGCGACGCGCGACGCAATCAGCCGACGAGCGTTTTTGTCAGAGTAATAGCGTCGGTAAATTGTCCCGACGCGCCGCGATAATAATTCTTGCGGATGCCGACACGAACAAATCCTTGCTGTTCGTAAAAGGCTGTTGCCACATTATCGGCGCGAACCTCCAAATGAACGCATTCAATCTTCGCGCTGCGGCAATCGCCGAAAACCTTTGCCACCAACTGCCGCCCGACACCGCGCCTTCGGAAGCGCGGTCGCACCGCGATCAGCAACAGCTCTGCCTCGAAAATTGCCGAGCGGATCAATGCAAAGCCCGCAGGATCGCCATCGTTCATAGCAATGATCAGCCAGCTTCCGGGCATTGCTAAAATGCTTTCACACTGCGGTTGTGTCCATGCCTCGCCAAACACCGGATCGAACGCTTCGCGCATCACTGTCATGACCGCTGACAGGTTACCCGCGCTTGCTGATATAATTTCGAATAGCGGGAGCGGCGTCATGCAAGCCGCTTTGCATCGGGCAAACGCGCGTAGATAGGCGTAGGCGATTGGTAAAAATGCTCGGTTGGCACAATCGCTGCACACGATGCCCGTGCCTCGCTGGCATGTGCGCTGCCGAAACCGCGCGCACTGACAAGTCGGTCGGCTGCACTGCCAATCACCAAATCCTCGCCGAACACACGCGCCGCATCCTCGGGTGTCAGCGACGCAAAGTCTGCCAGCGCGCGCAGCGGTTCGCGCGCGAATGGTTGCACAAGTATTTCGCCGTGCCCGCCCTCAACAGCAACAGCGAATGATTGCGCGCTACATCCAGCGGCAATCAGCATGAGCGATGAAATACCGCGCACCGGAACATTCCAGCCAAGTCCAAGCCCGCGTGCCGCAGCGATCCCGATTCGCACGCCGGTGAAACTGCCAGGGCCGCAACCAACGATGATTTCGTCAGCCTTTCCGCCATCTGGTAGTTGAGCAATCCACGGGATCAGCCGTTCGGCGTGACCTCGGCCGACCGTCTCATGCCGCTCAGCGATGACCGCGCCGTCTTCAATCAGGGCAATCGAACAAGCACTGCCCGCCGTTTCAATCGCCAGCCTACGCATCAGACAATGCTGTTGAAACGATCAAAGCCAGGGCGGGGCGAGCGTTCGAAAATCGTTGACGGATCGCCGTACCCAAGCGTCGAGATGAAGTTTGATTTGAACGCGGTGCCCGCAAAAAAGGCAGCATCGACGCCCTCGTTACTAAATCCCGACATTGGCCCCGTATCTAGCCCGATTGCCCGCGCGGCCATGATGAAATAGGCACCCTGTAGCGAAGCATTGCGAAACATCGTCGTGTCGGCAAGCGCGGGCGCATCGGCAAACCAGCTTCGCGCATCGGCGTGGGGAAACAGCGCGGGCAGTTGATTGTAAAATTCGGTGTCCATCCCAATGATCACAGTCACCGGTGCCGCCTGAACTTTCGTCGCATTGGCAGGCAAACACAGCGCGGCCAGCTTTTCCTTGGCGTCCTTGCTTTCCACCCAGACCAATCGCGCGGGCAAACAATTGGCCGACGTCGGGCCAAATTTCATCAATTCCCAGATCGCATCCATCTGGTCGCGCATGACGGGTTTGTCGCGATATCCATTATAACTGCGCGCTTCACGAAAAAGCTGATTGAGACATGCGTTGGAAAGTGGCTCAGACATTTTCGGGCGCTTCCTGCGGCTAGACCGCGCGAACTTCGGTTACTTCAGGCACATAATGCTTGAGCAGCGATTCGATGCCGTTCTTGAGTGTCGCGGTCGATGAAGGGCAGCCGGCGCATGCGCCCTGCATCTTGAGATACACCGTGCCCTTTTCGAACCCGCGATAGATAATATCGCCGCCGTCATTTGCGACAGCAGGGCGCACGCGCGTTTCGATCAGTTCCTTGATCTGGACGATGATATCCTCATCAGCCGGATCATCGCTGTGCGCGTCATCGGCTGGAACCGAAAAACCACCCGC
>JAYVVW010000248.1:0-3714 GCA_043786595.1 Sphingomonadales bacterium
CGCAACGATCTGAATGTTGTTAGAGAGCTTGCGAATACGCTCAACCGCCTGTGCCACCATCTTTGAATGGCCGTGCGCGGTATCAAGTACGATGAGATCGCATTCGGCGTCGATCAAGGCCTCGGTGCGCGCAAACCCGGCATCACCCACCGTTGTCGCCGCAGCAGCGCGCAGACGCCCAGTTGAATCCTTGGTTGCCGATGGATAGGTCACCGCTTTTTCGATGTCCTTCACCGTAATCAAGCCGACGCAGCGAAAACTTTCATCTACGACCAGCAGTTTCTCGATCCGGCGCGCGTGGAGGAGCCGCTGTGCCTCGGCCTGATCAACCCCAATTTTGACCGTTGCCAGATTTTCATGCGTCATCAATTCGCTGACTGGCTGATCAGGATTTTCGGCAAAGCGCACGTCACGGTTTGTAATGATCCCGACAAGCCGACCACCCGCCTCAACAACCGGGATGCCAGAGATACGGTTATCGGCCATGATCATCTTGGCTTGTGACAGCGTGGCATTCGGCGCGATCGTGATCGGATTGACAACCATCCCCGATTCAAACCGTTTAACCTGACGCACAGCGGCGGCCTGCTGCTCAATTGTCAAATTACGGTGAAGCACGCCGATGCCGCCAAGCTGCGCCATGACGATCGCCATGTCTGACTCAGTCACAGTATCCATCGCCGAAGACAGGATCGGGATATTGAGCGCAATGCCCTTGGTCAGGCGTGTCGACGTATTGGCCTGACTCGGCAGCACTTCGGACGCGCCCGGCAAGAGGAGCACATCATCGAAGGTCAATCCCAAACGGATATCCATGGCCAGCTATCGTCTTTCAATAATCGATTCGTGGCGGCCCATGTAAACAGCGATCGCCAAAAACGCCAGAGGCGGCGATCAGCGACAGCGGGTGGTGACGCTATTTATCGGCGCGGTCGATAAGGCGCTTCGCCGTGTCGACATGCATTGTTTCAATCATTCGATTGCGAAAACGCTGCGCGCCGCCTGACGCGGCTTCAACGAGCCCCCGGGCATCTTCAAGCTCGGTTTTGCTTGGCGAAAATTCGACATTAGCAATTTCAACCTGATTGGGGTGAATAAGCGTTTTGCCATCAAAGCCGTATTGACGTCCCTGCTGGCATTGCGCCCGAAACCCATCGGGGTTGGCAAGATTATTAAACACGCCGTCAAGTGCCCATATTTCAGCAGTGCGCGCAGCGAGAATGATCGATTGCAGCGCAAGTGTCAGTCCCAAACGATCGCTGGCAATTGGAATGCGCAGTTCGTACGACAGATCATTAGTGCCCGCGATCAGCCCGATCACGCCCGGCGCTGACGCAATAATCTTGCAGTCATAAAGCGCACGCGAGGTTTCGATCATGGCGAGCATTGGCTTGTTCACAGTTGTCGCAATTGCAGTGCACTGGGCAGCGCTTGCGACTTTGGGCATGACGATGAAGTCTGCCTTCGATCCCTTCACAGCGATGATATCAGCAATATGTGAGGCTGTGCCGGTGCCATTGATCCGGATTCCGACACTCTTGCCGGGCATACCGTGTTCTACGACTTCAACAGCGGCCGCGCGCGCAGCGTCCTTATCTTCATCGCGCACCGCATCTTCGAGATCAAGGATGATCATGTCGACATCAAGCGTACGCGCTTTGGCAATCGCACGCGGATTGGACGCGGGAAGATAGAGCGCCGTACGCGGTGCTAGAATGTTGATACTCATTGCGACCCTTACTTATTTTTTAATTTGCTTGGCATCGTGGTCATAACGCGCCACACTATTTTGGCAATTCAAACTGGGGGTTTTGGCAAAATGTTTACAGGTCTTGGCGTCGTAGCATTCTTGGCATTGTTTGCCATCGTCTTCGTGATCATGAGTATAAAGGTCGTCCAGCAAGGCTTTCAATATACGATTGAACGTTTTGGCCGCTACACATTGACCGCTCACCCCGGCATCAACTTCGTTGTGCCATTTGTTGACCGCGTTGGTCGCAAGGTTAACATGATGGAACAAGTCCTTGATATCCCCGGCCAGGAAATCATCACCAAAGACAATGCGATGGTTGCAGTTGACGGTGTTGTATTTTTTCAGGTGCTCGACGCGGCAAAGGCGGCGTATGAAGTGTCCGATCTCTACCTCGCGATCATGCAACTGACGACGACAAATCTGCGCACCGTGATGGGCGGGCTTGATCTTGATGAGACGCTTTCAAAACGCGATCAGATTAACGCCCAATTGTTGACGGTGATCGATGCTGCCACCGAATCGTGGGGCGTAAAAGTCACGCGAATCGAACTGAAGGACATTCGTCCTCCTGCGGACATCGTCAACGCCATGACCCGCCAAATGAAGGCCGAACGTGAAAAGCGCGCGACGATCCTTGAATCCGAAGCCGCGCGTCAGAATGAGATCAATCGCGCCGAGGGCCTGAAGCAGGCCCAGATTCTCGAAGCCGAAGGCCGCAAGCAATCGGCGTTTCTCGACGCCGAAGCCCGTGAACGCTCCGCGCAAGCCGAAGCCAAAGCCACACAAATGGTGTCCGATGCGATCGCTAGCGGCAGCACACAGGCGATCAACTATTTCGTCGCGCAGAAATATATCGAAGCGATCAGCGGATTTGCTACCTCGCCCAATGCCAAAACGATCCTGTTTCCGGTCGAAGCAACTGCGCTCATCGGTACGCTTGGCGGAATTGGCGCACTTGCCAAAGATGCGCTTGGAAAATCGGGAAACTGATCGATGGGACTGTTCGCACTTGGGATTGATGATCACGCCGCTTGGCTGATTTTCGGCACGGTTCTGATCATCGCGGAATTGCTTATGCCCGGCTATTTCCTCATGTGGGTGGGCGGCGCGGCGTTGCTGACGGGTGCGGTAACATTCGTGCTACCGATCGGATCAACAGCCCAACTGATCCTTTTCACGGTCTGCGCGATCACGTCGGTCTATGTCGGTCGGCGTTGGTTTGCGCATAATGATACGCCGTCAGAGGATCCAAACCTCAACAACCGCGCAGCGCGCATGATCGGAACCGTCGTGACAGTGACGGATGCCATCGAAGCGGGATCGGGCCGCGTTAAAGTTGGTGACAGCGTTTGGAGCGCGCGCGGCGCTGATGGTGCCGTTGGAACGAAGATGCGGATTACAGGGCTTGATGGCAGTGTCGTGCTGGTCGAACCAATCACTTGAGCTAGTTGCGCCCGATCACCGCGCTCATTGGCAGTGGCACGCCGTAGACGTGCGGGAACAGCGCGCCGCCGCGTGAAACTTCCCAGCGCACAGCGCCGCCGAGCAAAGCAAGATCAATCTCGACCGTCACCAGCCCTGTTTGTCCTACAAAATGCTTGGCACGCGTCGCCCCAACCTGATCGGCGGTCGACAAATGGATGTAGCCATCGGCGAGATCAACTGGCGCGCCTGCAAACGCACCATCGCTCTCAAACTGCGCCCACTGCGCTGCCGTCAAAATCTTGAAAGCCGTCGCGCTCATTCAGGTGCTAATTCGCCGCCTTCTTCGACGGTATCTTCAATCACTTCGGCAACCTCGTCATCATCGCTCGCGTCAACCGTCGCGGCGCTGACAACATGTTCGTTGTCAGCAACCTTGAACAAGCGAACTCCCGCCGAGTTACGGCTGATTACGCGCATTCCGCCGACGCCCATCCGGATCATCTTCGCCTGATCCGTCACGAGCATCAACTGCTGGC